>DASYVT010000146.1 GCA_035936835.1 Candidatus Methylomirabilota bacterium
TCTTGATGGCGGGCAGCTTGGCGCCGATCAGCTCGACGCCGAAGCGGTCGAGCGTGCCGTCCTCCGCCAGCGTCACCGCGAGATTGAGCGCCGTCTGGCCGCCCACCGTCGGCAGCATGGCCTGGGGGCGCTCGCGCTCGATGACCTTGGCGACGAACTCCGGCGTGAGCGGCTCGATGTAGGTGCGGTCCGCCATCTCAGGGTCGGTCATGATGGTCGCGGGGTTCGAGTTGATCAGGACGACCTCGAACCCTTCTTCCCGCAGCGCCTTGCAGGCCTGGGTGCCCGAGTAGTCGAACTCGCAGGCCTGGCCGATGACGATGGGCCCGGAGCCGATCAGCAGGATCTTCCGGATATCGGTCCGCTTGGGCACGTGTTACGCCTCGACGGCCCCGTAGACGATGGAGGTCTCGGGCGCGGCCTCCTCGCGCTTGTAGAGCACGTCGTCGAGCCGCCCCGAGCCGATCCAGACCGCTTCGCCGTTGCCCCAGAGCTTTTCGCCCAGCACGCTCATGCGCTTTTCCACGCGCTCCTTGATGGCGTGCGCCTCCATGGCCAGCTCGCTCTCGACGGTGAAGGCGGACCATTCCGGTTTCTGGCCCGTCTCCTCGGTCTTCCGGTACGAGACCAGGTACTTGGGCATCCGATCACCCTCCTTCCATCAATTTGATGAACCGTTGGAACAGGTAGTGAGAGTCGTGAGGCCCCGGCGAGGCTTCAGGGTGGTACTGGACGGAGAAGACGGGCAGCTCGCGGTGGCGCATGCCCTCCGAGGTGTCGTCGTTCAGGTTGACGTGCGTCTCGACGAGCCCAAACTTCTCCACCGACTTCGGGTCCACCGCGAAGCCGTGGTTCTGCGCGGTGATCTCGACGCGCCCGGTCAGGAGGTCTTTTACCGGATGGTTGGCGCCGTGATGGCCGAACTTGAGCTTGTACGTCTTGCCGCCGAAGGCTAACGCCAGGATCTGGTTTCCGAGGCAGATGCCGAAGATCGGCGCCTTGCCGATGAGCCCACGGACGGATTCGACCAGGTACGGCACGCCCTCCGGGTCGCCCGGGCCGTTGGAGAGGAAGACGCCGTGGGGTTTCCGCTCGAGGACGGCCGCCGCCGGCGTATTCGCGGGCACCACCTCGACCTCGCAGCCGAGCGAGGACAGCTGGCGCAGGATATTGCGCTTGATCCCCGAGTCGAAGGCGACGACGCGGAAGCGCGCTTTGGGAGCCCGCGTGTAGCCCTTGGCGATGGTCCATTCGCCCTCGCTCCAGCCGTACGGCGCGTCCACGGTCACCTCGCCGACGAGGTCCCGGCCGACCAGGCCCGGCAGGGCCCGCGCCCGCTCGACGACGCGCCCCGCATCCGCGTCCTCTGTCGAGATGATGCCCTCTTGCGCGCCGTGGTCCCGCAGGTGGCGCGTGAGCGCGCGCGTGTCGATGCCCTGGATGCCGACGATGCCGTGCTCGCGCATGTAGTCCTCGATCGCCACCCGCCCGCGCCAGCTCGACGGGTACGCGCAGGCCTCCTTGACGATGAAGCCGTTGACCCACGGCCGCCGCGACTCGACGTCTTCCGCGTTGATCCCGTAGTTGCCGATGAGCGGGTACGTCATGCAGACGAGCTGGCCGTGGTACGACGGGTCGGTCATGATCTCCTGGTAGCCCGTCATCGACGTGTTGAAGACCACCTCGCCGTGTGCCTCGCCCGTGGCGCCGCAGGCCCGGCCCTTGAAGACGCGGCCGTCGGCAAGCGCGAGCAGCGCCGACGTCATGCCGTCACCACCTTCCCGCCGACGATGGTCATGACCGGCGCGCCCGTCCCCGCGAAGCCGCCGAAGGGCGTGTTGCGGGCGCGCGAGTGGAAGCGGGCGGGCTCGACCGTCCACGCGCGCTCGAGGTCGAGCACGGTGATGTCCGCCGGCGCGCCCTGCGCCAGGCTTCCGCCGGGCAGGTTCAGCAGCCGCGCGGGCCCCGGGGAGAGCCGCTGGACGAGCGTCGGCAGGTCCATGCGCCCGGCGCGCACCAGCCGGTCGAGCAGCATCGGCACCGCCGTCTCGAGACCGACCACGCCGTTGGCGCACTCCCCGAACTCGCCCTCCTTCTCGGACAGCGCGTGCGGGGCGTGGTCCGTCGCGATGCAGTCGATGGTGCCGTCGAGCAGGCCCTCGAGCACCGCCTCGACATCGCGCTTGGTGCGGAGCGGCGGCGCGACTTTGGTATTGGGGTCATAGTCGCGCACGGCCTCGTCCGTCAGCAGGAGGTGGTGCGGCGTCACCTCGGCCGTCACGCGCACCCCGCGCGCCTTGCCGTCGCGCACGAGGCGGACCGACCCAGCCGTCGAGACGTGGGCGATATGGACGTGCGCCCCCGTCAGCTCCGCCAGCAGGATGTCACGCGCGACCATGACATCCTCGGCGGCCCAGGGCTGGCCCAGGAGCCCGAGCTCGGTCGAGACCCGCCCCTCGTGCATCGCACCGCTGTGGGCCAGGTGCTCGTCCTCGGCGTGGCTGATGATGGGCGTGCCGAAGGGCAGGGTGTACTCCATCGCGCGGCGGTAGATCTCGGCGTTCATCACGCACTTGCCGTCGTCGGAGAAGGCGACGCAGCCGGCCTCGGCCAGCTCGGCCATCTCGGCGAGCTCCTGCCCCTGGAGCCCGCGCGTGACGGCGCCGATCGGGTAGACGCGGACCACTCCCTCGACGCGGGCCTTGGCCAGGATGTAGTCGGTGACCGAACGGTTGTCGTTGACGGGCAGCGTGTTCGCCATGCAGGCGACGGCCGTGAAGCCTCCCGCTGCCGCCGCGCGCGTGCCGCTGGCGATGGTCTCCTTGTACTCGTAACCCGGCTCGCGGAGGTGGACGTGGATGTCGATCAGGCCCGGGCAGACGACCTTGCCCTCGGCGTCCACGACCTCGATGCCCTCCGGGGCCTTGATTCCCTTGCCAACCTTCCTAATGACGCCGTCGGCGACGAGCACGTCGGCCACGGCGTCGACGCCGTTGGCGGGATCCACGACGCGGCCGCCCCTGATGAGGAGGCTCATGCCGCCTTCCCTCCCGCCAGCAGGTAGAGCACGGCCATGCGCACCGCCACCCCGTTGGTGACCTGGTCGAGGATGACCGAGTACCGGCTGTCGGCGACTTCCGGCGAGATCTCGACGCCGCGGTTCACCGGCCCGGGATGCATGATCAGGACGTCGGGCCGGCAGTGCTTGAGCCGGTCCAGGCCGAGCCCCCACACGCGCGAGTACTCGCGCAGCGAGGGGATGAAGCCGCCCGTCATCCGCTCGTGCTGGAGTCGCAGCATCATGATGACGTCGGCGTGCGCGATGGCCTCCTCCAGCCGGTGGCTGACCTTGACGCCCATCTCCTGGCAGGCGGGCGGGATCAGCGTCGGCGGCCCCGCCACCGTCACCGTCATGCCCATCTTGCGCATGCCGTGGATGTTGGAGCGCGCCACGCGGCTGTGGGTGATGTCGCCCACGATGGTGACGTTGAGCCCCTCGAGATGGCCCTTCTTTTCACGGATCGTGAGGAGGTCGAGCAGCGCCTGGGTCGGGTGCTCGTGCGCCCCGTCGCCCGCGTTGACCACCGAGCACTTGAGGTGCCTGGCGAGCAGCGCCGGGCCGCCCGCCGCCTTGTGGCGCACCACGACCACGTCCGGGCTCATGGCCTCGATGTTCTTCGCCGTGTCGAGGAAGCTCTCGCCCTTTTCCGCGCTCGAGCCCGAGACGGAGAAGTTGATGACGTCGGCCGAGAGCCACTTGCCCGCGATCTCGAAGGAGGTGCGCGTCCGCGTCGAGGTTTCGTAGAAGAGGTTGACGACGGTCTTGCCGCGCAGCGCCGGCACCTTCTTGATCTCGCGGGTCGCGATCTCCTTCATCGACTCGGCCGTGTCGAGCATGTCGGTGATCTCGGCCGCTTCGATGTCCTGCATGCTGACGAGGTCCTTCCGCGTCCACGCCATGGACTACTCCTCTGTGGGCTCTTGAATGACGACGCGGTCCTGGCCGTCGTGCTCGCGGAGCATGACGGCGACGGTTTCCTTGCGGCTCGTGGGCAGGTTCTTGCCGACGTAGTCGGGACGGATGGGCAGCTCGCGGTGACCCCGGTCGACCAGGACGGCCAGCCGGATTACGCGCGGGCGGCCCAGGTCCATGAGCGCGTCCATGGCCGCCCGGATCGTCCGGCCGGTGAACAGGACGTCGTCCACGAGGACGACCGTCAGGTTCTTGAGCGGGAAGGGGATCTCGGTGCTCCGGACCTGGGGCTGCTCTGTGCGGCTGCCGAGATCGTCACGGTAAAGCGTGATGTCGAGCGCGCCCACCGCGGGGCGCTTACCCTCGATCCCGGCGATCTTTTCGGCGATGCGCCCGGCGAGCGTCTCGCCGCGCGTCTTGATGCCGACCAGCGCCAGGTCGGCGCCGCCCGCCTGCTCGACGATCTCATGCGCGATGCGCGTCAGCGCCCGGTCGAGCCCCGCCTGGTCCAGCACCTCCGCCTTCTGCTTCGGGGCGGTCATGACCGGGACACCCGCGGGCAAAAAAAACGCCCAGCGCGTGGCTGGGCCGCTCTCAACCTAGTCTCCCGGTGCTTCATTGCTGCTCCTTGCGGGCCTCTCAGGGTCCGCTTAAAGGAGTGAATCAAGGTACTGCGCTACTCTACCCTCTGTCTACCGCAGCTGTCAAGTCACGCTCCGATCACGGTGTCGGCTCGCGTCAGCAGAGAGCGCGGCAGCGCGAGGCCAAGCGCCCGGGCCGTTCCGGCGTTTACCGTCAACTCCAGGTGCGTGAGCAGCTCCACGGGCAGCGTGGCGGGCCCGGAGCCCGCGAGGATACGCGCCACCATGGCGGTCGCCCGCCGGATGACTTCTGCCGTGTCGCCGTACAGCGCCATCAAGCCGCCGGCCTCGGTGAAGGATCTCGCGCCGTACACCGCCGGCAGCCGGCTCTCGGCCGCAAGGTCGACGAGCCGGCGAGCGTGGAGTGCGAACAACCCATCCGGCAGCACGAGCAGACCGTCCATCTCCTCCACCACGATGGCGGCGAAGGCCCGCTCGACCTCCTCAACGCTCCGCGCCTCGAACGCGCGCACCTCGACGGCCTGCCCGGCTGTGCCGCGGAGATGCCTAAGCACATGCTCGCTGGAGGGGCTGTCGGGATTTGTCAATACCGCGACACGACCGACGCTGGTCACGGCCTGCGCGAGCAGTCTCAGCCGCTGGCCCGCGATCTCGGCCTCCGACGGCACCGACAGGCCTGTCACGTTGCCTCCCGGCCGGGCCACGCTCGCCACGAGACCCTCCCCGACGGGGTCGCCCCCGGCGACGAAGACGATCGGGATGGCCCTGGTCACGCTCTTGGCCGCGCGCGTAGGTCCCGCCCCGGCGGTGACGATGACGTCGACGCCCAGACTCACGAGCTCCGCCGCCAGTTCGAGGAGGCGATCGCGCCGCCCATCAGCCCACCGGCATTCGATTTCTGCGGCCGATGTCTTCACCGTCCACGGAATGGGGCTCACGTCACCGAGTACGCCGATGCGCGGCACCCGGCCCGCGGTCGCCGGGCGGGCCTCGGCGATGAGCGGGGCCACGAGGACGGCGAGCGCGGTGCCCTGGATGAAAGCCCGCCGGTCGATCACTTCGGGACCGCTTCGTTGCAGTTCAGACGCCCACTAGGCTTCACCGCCGTCGTCGTCAGGGCGGTTTTGAGGTCCGCCCCCGTGAGGTCCGGCTTCTTCTCCTTGACGAGGGCGGCGCATCCGGCCACGATCGCCGACGCGGCCGAGGTGCCCTGCATCGAGAACTGGGCGTGGAACTTCAAGGGCAGCAGGATTATTGGCGACGGCTCATATTCGGTGTCCGCCGTGCTCACATTCTGCCCCGGCGCCCAGATGGCGCCACGCTTGTCGTTGTAGGGCACCTCCTGGCCCCCCACTTTGTCGAGCGTCATGGCGGCGACGGCGATGACATTGCTGAGCTTCGTCCAGTCCGGAAGCGGATAGGCGCTGTCGTCCCAGACCGACGCGACCACGAACAGGATTCCCTTTTGGGTGGGGTGAGTGCCAGCGCCGGTGACGAGCTTCTTGAGGCGCTCGTGCACGTCAGGCGTGCTGGCGGGATAGCCGCCGAGCGCGATGAGGATGACGTCCGGCGTCTTGGCGATCGCCGCCGTGACCCCGTTCACGAGCGAATCAGCCGACACCAGCCCGCAGTCGATCTTGACAGGGAATAGCGCCGCGGCCGGCGCCACACCCTGGGTGATGGGGAGATGACCGAGAGCCGGATCGGGGCCGGGGTCTTTGCCCAGCGCAATCCCCGCGAGCTGCGTTCCGTGGCCGTTCGAGTCCCTGGTGTCGGCGCTGTTGCTCCCGCACGTCGCGACGCCGGGCAGCAAGACCTTCGCCAGATCCTCGTGGTCCGTCGCCACGCCCGTGTCGACGATGGCGATGGTTCTGTCGATCCCTGTCGCCCTCTTGTGGACAACGCCCAGCTCGAGAAAGTCGTACCACCAGAAGGGCCCGAGATCCGTGTTGACGTAGCTCCACGTCCCGACTGTCGATTCTTTCATTGTTGTCGCGCACGCGGTCAGCAGCAAGGACAACGCGCCGACAACCACGAGCCAGACGCCACGTCGATAGCGAGTCATCAGGCGCCTCCCCCCTCGCGGGGTGCTGTTGCGATCACTAGTAGGGCTGGGTGACGCTCGTATCGACCTTCTCGACGGTCCCCTGCGCCGCGATGACCGCGAGGAGATAGTGCTCGACAAAGCGATCTGTGCCGAAGGCCATGACGACAGGAATCACCTGGAACGGCCTCCTCGCCTTCTGCTTGCAGCGGAGCTTGAGCGTGATGTCGGCGACCAGCTTGAACCGTCCTCCCGCGGGCGCCAGCGCGACGGCATAGCCAGCCCACTTGCCGCCGAATGCCTTCTCGAGCTCGTAGATGACGCCTTTGTCCTTCGTCACTCCCATGTCCGCGGTGCTGCCGTCGTTCATTCTGGCCCAAAGCGTGAAATCGAGGACGTCATCCGGCTTGACGCCTCCGAGCCCGAGCTTGCCGGCCGGCGGCGCCCCCGGCGGGGGGCCGGGGTGTGTCGTCTTTTGGGCGCGCGCCGTCTTTAGGCTGGCCGGCTGCTCGCGGCCGACGGGAACCGGCGCGCCGGTGAAGGACAGCTCGCTGACTCGATGGAGCTGATCTGTCTTCGGGTCGTAGTAGCTCTCCAGCGTATGGAGCGTGACCTGGATGTACCCGCCTGCGCCAGCGCCCATGAGGCGTCCCCCGTGTTGAGGGTGCGTAGCTCAGATAGTTGCGTGCCGTCGGCCGCTCGGTGCCGCGGACCGTCTTGACCCGGCAGGGCCGTACCCGGCTCCGCTCCACCAACAGCCGGGCCCGCCATGGTTCGGACTAACGGGATCCCAAGCGAGATAGTGGCTGTGCGACCCGGCATAGTCAAGACTCAATGTTCCCCGCCCGCAGCCCATCCTTCAGCGCGCGCTCCGCCTGTCCCAGCCAGTGGGGCATGTCCGCTGCGCCGAAAATCTCCACGGCCGCCGAGAACTCGGAGGCTGCCTGCTGGCGTCTGCCCATCCGCAGGTACAGGTCGCCGAGGGTCAAGTGGCAGCGCGCGGCCAGCGGCCGCATCCCCAGGCTCTCCGCCGCGGCGAGGGCGGCACCCAGCTCGCGCTCCGATCGGTCGAACGCCTCCGGACCGACGTTGGCGGCCACGGCGCCGAGGAGATGCCGGGCCCATGCCATCGGACCCCGGGCATTCATCATGGTCGTGATGTCCAGGAAGAGCTCGGCCAGCGGAAGCGCCTCGTCGGCACGACCCGCGGCGAGGTAGGCCTCGGCCATGCCGCCTGAGCGAAGCCAGTGGCCGAGACGGGATTTCAACGCGATGGCTCGGCTGACGGCCCGGTCGAGGAGCGCCACCGCGTCGTTCGCCCGGCCCGCCTGCGCGAAGGCGGAGCCGAGCGGCAGGGCGACCTCCAGGAACACGGGCGGGAGGTCGGCCGTCTCGCAGATGGCCTTCCCGCGCTCGAGCGTCTGGATCGCCTCCGCGAAATCGCCGCGCTTGAGGTGGAGCGTCCCGATCCCGAGCAGGGCGAACACCTCGCTGTGGGGATGATTCAGGCCCTCGGCGATGCGAAGTCCTTCGAGCCCGACCGCGAGGCCGTGCGCGAACTGCCCCTGCTCCGCGAGGGACCAGGTCATGACCGTGCGGGAGTACACGGAGGGCGGGAATGCCATCCCGAACCGCTTGCGTTCGAGGTCCCCCGTGAGAAGGCGCCGCGTCTCTTCGCCCAGCGCGATCGCCTTCGCATGGTCGCCCGGCCCGTAGAAGTAGGCGAGGCTTAGGACGGCCGCGGCCGGAACCAGAAGGGTCGGATCGTCGAGTCCCGCGGCGATCCGACGCGCATCCTCACCGTAGGTGATCGCGCGCTCGAAATCGCCCCTGAGCACGAAGAAGTTCGTGAGGAAGGAGAGGGTGAGTCCGAGTCGTCTCTGGTCGCCGAGCGTGCGCGCGAGACCCTCGGCCTCCGTGAGCACGTCGAGCATGCGGCCGTACTCACCGATCGGCGAGAGAGCGGTGCGCAGCTCGTGCCGCAGATCGATTCCTTGGGCGAGCGTGTCGGGGTTCTTGGGCAGGTGCTCGAAGGCCTGGAGCGCCTGTTCGAAATAACGCACGTCTGTCCGGTGAGCCGAGCGGGCGAAGGCCCGCGCCCCCGCTTCGCGGCAGTACGTGACCGCCTTGCCCCAGACGCCGCCGCGGAAGGCGTGATGGGCGAGCCGTTCGACCTGCTCGGCGGTGCGGTCGCCGGCAATGCTCTCGAGCGTCTCGACCAGGCGCGCGTCGAGGGCGCGGCGGCGGTCCTGGAGCAAGGTGCCGAAGGCCACGTCGAGCGTCAGCGCGTGCTTGAACGTGTACTCGAAGATCGGGAAGAGGCTGGTTTCGTACAGGAACTCGGCCGCTTGGAGCTGGTGAACGCTCCGGCGCAGCTCGTCGTCCGAGACCTCGGCGATGGCCTCGAGCAGCGGGAGCGGCACGTCCTTGCCGATGACGGCCGCGCATTGTAGGACCCGCTTGTCTTCGGTCGGCAGCCGGTCGATGCGCGCGGCGAGCAGGGCCTGGACGGTCGCGGGGACCTCGACCGTGTCGGCCCGGCGGCCCACGCGGTACGCGCCGCGCTCGCCGTAGAGCGCGCTGGTCTCGACCAGGTGACGGACGCTCTCTTCCAGGAAGAGGGGATTGCCCTCCGTGCGCTCGATGAGCTGCGCCCGGAGTGTCGCCACGTCCGCGCCGTCACCCAGGAGGTCGCGAAGGAGCTCCTCGGCCATCCCGTGTTGCAGCGGGTGGACGGCGATCTGGGCGTAGTAGCTTTTCCGGCTCCAGCCCTGCTTGTACTCCGGCCGGTACGTGACGAGGAGCAGGATGCGCGCGGCCGGCAGGCTCTCCACGAGCGCGTCGAGGACGGCCTGCGCCTCCGGATCGATCCAGTGCAGGTCCTCGATCACCAGGCACAGCGGCCGGCGCTGGCTCTCGCGGATGAGCAGCCGCCGGATGGCGTCGAGCGTGCGCTGCCGGCGCTGCCTCGGGTCGAGACCTTCCCACGCGAGGTCCTCGACGGGCAGATCGAGCAGGGTCAGCAGGGCGGGGAGCGCCCCGAGGAGCGATTGGTCGAGGTCGAGCAGCGCCGCCGTCACCTTGTCGCGGATGGCGCGCGCGTCGTCCCACTCCTGGAGATCGAAGTAGCCGCGGAGCAGCGAGATCATCGGCAGGTATGCCGCGCTCGTGTCGAAGGAGGTCGCGAACGCTTCAAGGACCCGCCACTCCGCCGACAGATGGACGGTCGTGAACTCGCGGACGAGGCGCGACTTGCCGACTCCCGGCTCGCCGACGAGGGCCACGACCTGGCCGTGTCCGCCCCGAGCCTGCTCCAGCGCCGCCGACAGCTCGCCCAGCTCCGCCTCCCGCCCGACGAACCGGCTCAGCCCACGCGCGGCCGCCAGCTGGAGCCTGGAGCGGATCGGTCCCGGTCCGCTGAGCTCGTAGATCGCCACGGGGGCGGCCAGTCCCTTGACCGGGACCGGGCCGAGGGACTTCACGGCGACGTATCCCTCGACGAGCCGCAGCGTGTGCTCGGTAAGGAAGATCTGGCCCGGCGGGGCGAGCTGCTCCATGCGCCCCGCCAGATGTGTCGTCTGGCCGACGGCGGTGTAGTCCATCCGCAAGTCGCCGCCCACCGATCGCACCACGACCTCGCCGGAGTTCAGGCCGACGCGGATCTGGACGGAGAGCCCGTGCCGCTGGCGCAGATCCTCGGCCAACGAGCCGATGCTGTCCTGCATCCGCAGGGCCGCGTAGCAGGCGCGAACGGCGTGATCCTCGTGGGCGAGCGGCGCGCCGAAGAGCGCCATGATGCCGTCGCCCATGACCTGGTTGACGGTGCCCTCGTACCGGTGGACCGCCTCCATCATCCGTTCGAGCACCGGATCGAGGAGTCGCCGGGCGTCTTCCGGGTCGCGATCCGCGAGGATCTCGAGCGAGCCGCGAAGATCGGCGAAGAGCACGGTCACCTGCTTCCGCTCGCCTTCGATCGCCTCGCGCGCATGGATGATCTTCTCGGCGAGGTATCGCGGCGTGTACTCGTGCGGGTCAGGGGCGGTCTGCGGGGTTCCGGCCGCCGCCAGAGGCGCGCCGCAGTCGGAGCAGTAGGTGTTGGCGGGTGCGTTCAGGCTGCGGCAGGTGGGGCACGTCCGGCCGAGCGGGGCGGAGCATTCCCCACAGAACCGTGCGCCGGCGGGCGATTCATGCCGACACCGGGGACACTGCATGGTGGTCTGAACGCTACTCCCCGCGCTGTAAGTGAGTCAAGCGCCGAGCGCGACGGCGCCGGCCGCCGCGAGGCGGTGGATCTCATCCTCGGCGTAGCCGAGCTCGCGCAGGACCTCGGCGGTGTGCTGGCCGAGGAGCGGGGCGGGGCGGCGGATCGAGGCGGGAGTCAACGACGCGCGGGCGGGGAAGCCCAGCGCGTGCACCGGACCCAGCCCCGGCTGGTCCATCTCCGTGACGAGCCCCAGGTGCTTAACTTGAGGGTCCTCGAAGACCTCGTGGAACTCGTAGACGGGCCCCGCGGCGATCGAGGCCGCCTCGAAGCGCTCGACCCACTCCGCCGTCGGCGCCTTACTGAGCCGCGTGTCCACGTACGCCTGGAACTCGTCGTAGCGCGCGGTGCGGTCCGCATTGGTGGCGAAGCGCGGGTCGGTCTCGAGCTCGGGCTCGCCGAGCGCGCCGCAGAAGCGCCCCCACTGGTTCGTGTTCATGATCACGATGTTGATGTAGCCGTCCTGCGTCTTGTACGCCCCGCCCGGGGCGATTGCCGGGTTGCGGTTGCCCTGGCGCGTGGGCCGGACGCCCGTGTCGAAGTAGATGGCGGTGGGATCGGGCAGCAGCGACAGGCTGGAGGCCAACAGGTTCACGTCGAGGTACTGGCCGCGGCCTTTGCTGAAGCGGTGGACGAGCGCGGCGCAGACGCTGCCGAAGGCCACGAACGCCGCCGAGAGATCCGACGTGGAGCCGGCCACCCGCGTCGGCGGATCGCCGGGATGGCCGGTGAGCGCCATCAGGCCGCTCATGCCCTGGGCGATGGTGTTGTAGCCGGGGCGTTTCGCATGCGGCCCCGTCTGGCCGAAGCCCGTGACGGAGACGTACACGACGGCCGGGTTCACGGCGCTCACTGCCTCGTAGCCCAGGCCGAGCTTGGCGGCCACTCCGGGCAGGAAGTTCTCCACGACCACGTCGGCCCGGCGCGCCAGCTCGAAGGCGACCTTGCTGCCTTCCGGGTTCTGGAGGTCGAGCGCGATCCCGCGCTTGTTGCGGTTGATGGCGCCGAAGGACGCGCTCATCCCATTCCGTCCTCGGAGCACGCGCAGGTCGTCGCCCGCCGGGGGGCGCTCGACCTTGATCACGTCGGCGCCGAGGTCGCCCAGGAGCGCGGCGCAGTACGGTCCCGCGATCACGCGCGAGAGGTCGAGGACGCGGATGCCGTCGAGCATGGTCACGAGGCAGGCACCGCCCGGCCCCGCGCCCACTCGCGCAGGTCCTCGACCTCCTCGGCGCGCGTGACGGACAGGGGCTTGGTCGCCTTGAGATCCTCCAGGATGTGCTCGGTCGAGAGTAGGGCGCGCCGCGCGAAGGCCGTGTAGAGCGCGGCCACGACGGCCTGCTCGACGCGCTCCTCCTCGAGCGTTTCGATGGCGATGAGAGGCGTGCGCGAGGTGATGAGGATCTCGAGAGTCCGGAGCGCGTCCATATCTGCTTTTCAGTCTGGCATGATCACGCGCCGCTGCGCCAGAACTCCCTGCAGGTGCGTTCGTGTTCGAGGGACAGCCGTCCGGCCTTGACGACGAGCCGGCGGGGCGCCATGGTCGTCACGACCTCGGCCGCCCGCTCCGTCTCCCAGAGCACGAGGTCGGCCCGGGCGCCCACGCGGAGGCCGTAGTCGGGCAGCCGGAGGATTCGCGCGGGGTGTTCGGTCAACATCGCGAGAACGTCCTGGACATCCCTTTCCGTCCCCATGTGAGCGGCCGCCGTCATGAGATAGCCCATGAGGGCCAGGTCGCCCGTGCCCATCGGGGTGAAGGCGTTCAGGATGTTGTTGGTCGCCGCCGCCACGGTCACGCCCGCCGCCAGGAGCCGCTTGGCCGGCGCCACGCCGCGCCTGACGTTCCTGACGTCCTTCCGCCCCATGAGGTAGAGATCCGTCGCGGGCAGGATGATGACGCCGACGCCCGCGTCCTTGAGGATCGCGGCGGCCCGGTCGAGCTCGTTCGGCGCGAGCGCCGCGAGCTCGCTCGCGTGCCCGACGGCGACGCGCCCCTGCCAGCCGAAGCGCACGGTCTGCTCGGCGACGTAGAGGACGTCCATGTGCTCGGGCTCGTCGAAGAAGTCGATGTGGAAGTCCACGTCCACGTCGAACTCGCGCGCGAGGCGGAAGACGATGTCGATCTGGGCGTGGGCGTCCGTGTCGTTGTACGGGCAGCCGCCGATCAGATCAGCGCCGTTCCGCAGCGCCTGCCCGAGCAGGCCTTCCGTTCCGGGCGAGCGGAGGATGCCCTCCTGCGCAAAGGCGCAGAGCTGAAGGTCGATGGCCGGCGCGTACTCGCGCTTGAGCTTGGTGAGCGCCTCGAGGCCCTTGAGGCCCACGATGGGGTCGATTTCGACGTGGCTGCGCATGGCCGTGGTGCCGGCGCGCACGGCCTGGTCGAGGACCCGGCGGGCGCGGGCGCCGATGTCCTCGACCGTGAAGCGGCGCTTGGCCTCGGCGGTCACCCGGAGCGCCTCGGCCACCGTGCCTTCGATCGAGGGCGCCCGCTCGGAGAGGAGCGCCTTGTCGAGATGGATGTGAGCGTCCACGAGCCCCGGTGTGAGGACCCGGCCGCCGCAGTCCACGGCGCGGTGGGCCGGGTGGCCCGTCAGCGAGCCGATCTCGGCGATCTTGCCGTCGAGCGTGCCGAGGTCCACGAGCCGCCCGTCGGGCAGGCGACAGCCCTGCAGCAGGAGATCGAAGGACGGGACCATTTATCTTTTGGCCACGCGGGCTATCGCCGGGCCACGCGGGCCTCGAGCGCGCGGCACCCGAGGCGGATGCCGCAGACGGTGTCGGCCCCTGAGGTCGCGCCCATCGCAAGCAACCGCCTGGCTGCGTCCGCGGCGGATTCGTCGGAGAGGGCGGTCAGGAGGGCGAGGACGGGCTCGGCGAATCGCCCGTCGAGGGCCTCGAGGAGAAAGTCCCGCGCCAGATCGGTAGTCCGGCTCCGGGCCGCCTCGGCGAGCCGGTCGCGCTGTCCCGCGTGCGGCGCGAGCCAGCCGGGCGCCAGACGATGGACCGCGGCCAGCGCGCCGAGCACGCAGTCGTCTCCCGCGGGTGTGAGGCCCTCGCCGAACCCGATGAGCGCGCAGGCGGCGTCGGCGAATGCGCGGGCGTCGCCTGCCGCGATGCCGCGGGCCAGCGCCTGCCGCGTCCGCGCGCCGGCTGGGGAGCGCAAAGCCTCCGCGCCCGCCCGGTCGGGCAGGGCATCCGCGGCGAAGCCAAGCGGGCCGTTCGGCATCTCGAGCGCCACGCGCTCGGCGTCCCGCCAATCGAAGGCCCAGCGCCCGATCGGCATCCCGGGCGCCACGGTTCCGCGCGGGGGCAGCCGATCGAGCGCGATGGCGAACGGCGCCGCGAGCGGTCCCGGGCCGTGCAGCGTCAGCAGGTGGCCGTCACGCCAGAGGACGTTGACCGCGCGCTCGAAGACTGAGTGGACGAGGCCCGTCTTCTCGGGCTCGCGCGAGAGCCGCTCCAGCGAGACGCTTCCCAGCCGCATCACGCGCAGGGGATCGAGGACGGCGGGCTGCTGCGGCGGGGCAGGCATGGCGGATGGCATCATAGTCGCCGCCGGCCGGGCCTTCAAGGCGCGCCCGCGCTGGCGCGGCGCCCGAGGTACGCGTCGATCACCGCCGGATTGCTTCGAACCTCCCGGGCGGGGCCTTCGAGCGTGATGCGCCCGCGCTCGAGGACATAGGCGCGGTCGGCCAGTGCCAGGGCCTGTGCGGCCATCTGCTCGACCAGCAGAACCGTCACGCCTTGGGTTCTCAATCGCTCGATCACGGCAAAGATCTCCCGCACGAGGATGGGCGCCAGGCCCAATGACGGCTCGTCGAGCAGCAGCACGCGCGGCCTGGCCATGAGCCCGCGCGCCACCGCCAGCATCTGCTGCTGGCCGCCGGAGAGAGCGCCGGCGGGGAGCTCGAGCTTTTCGGCGAGGGCGGGGAAGAGGGTGAGTGCGCTCTCGAGGTCCGCGCGGACCGCCGCAGCGTCACGCCCGCTCGGGCGCGCCAGGGCGCCCAGCATGAGGTTGTCGCGCACGCTCTGGTCCGCGAAGACGCCGCGCCCCTCGGGCACGAGCGCGATGCCGTGCCGCGCCACCCACCACGAGGGCCGGCCGGCGATGTCCCGGCCGTCTGCCACGACGCGACCCGCGACGGGACGGAGGACACCGGCGATGGTCTTCAGCAAGGTCGTCTTGCCCGCGCCGTTGGCCCCGATGACGCAGACGATCTCCCCCGGCCGGACGTCCAGCGTGACGTCGTGGAGGATGGCGACGGCGCCGTAGGAGACGCGGAGCCCGGAGACCGCGAGCGCGCTCAAGGCGCTCCGCCCAGGTAGGCCTCGATCACCGCCCGGTCGCGGCGGATCGCGTCAGGAGTTCCGTCGGCGATGACCCGCCCGTAGTCGAGCACCGTGATCCGGTCCGAGACGGCCATCACGAGGTCCATGTGGTGCTCCACGAGGATCACGGCCGGGCCGCCTTGCTGGCGGAGCGTGGTCAATTGCTCGTCCAGCGCCGTGATCTCAGCGGGCGAGAGGCCCGCTGCCGGCTCGTCGAGCATCAGGAGCAGGGGCCCTGTGGCGAGCGCCCGCGCGATCTCGAGCTTGCGCCTGAGGCCGGCCGCCAGCGCCTCGGCGGGCTCTTCGGCCACGTCGGCGAGCCCGAGCGCTTCGAGCAGCGCCTGGGCGCGCGCCTGGATCGCGGCTTCGCGAGCGCGGGCGCCGGGCGTCCCGGCGAGCGCGCCGAGGACGGCGCCGAGCCGAGGGCCCGCGACGCCCACCGCGACGTTCTCCCTCGCCGAGAGACCGCCGAAGACCTGCGCTGTCTGGAAGGTGCGGGCGATGCCAAGGCGCGCGACCGCGTAAGGCGGCAGCCCGTCGATGCGTCGGCCCCGCAGGGCGAGCCTGCCGCTGTCCGGCGCGTAGTAGCCCGAGAGCACGTTGACGAGCGTCGTCTTGCCCGCGCCGTTCGGGCCGATGACCGCGTGAATGCTTCGGCCGTCGACCGCGACGTTGGCATCGGCGAGGGCCGTGACGCCGCCGAACGCGAGGCTCACTCCTTCTGCGGTGAGCAGCGGACCGTGCGGCTGCCCCTCACCCCGGCCCTCTCCCCTCTGGGGAGAGGGCGTCTTGGAGCCTCTCCCCTGGAGGGGGAGAGGCCTGGGTGAGGGGGTGCGACTTCCTGCGCGCCGCGCTTTCGAGACCTTGCCTACCACGCCTTCGGGCAGCCAGTAGATCGAGACGAGCAGGAGCGCGCCGTAGAGGATGAGACGGTAGTCCAGGAGCCTGGTCAGCAGCTCCGGCAGGATGGTGAGCGCGAGGCTGCCCGCGACGGGGCCGGCGATGCGCCCGAGCCCGCCGAAGAGGAGAGCCAGGAGGAAGAGGATCGAGGTCTGCAGCGTGAAGCTGTCGGGCGAGATGTAGCCGTTCAGGAACGTGAAGAGCGCTCCTGCCGCGCCCGTGAACGCGGCCGAGACGGTGAACGCGGCGATGCGCACGTAGTAGGAGGACAGCCCCAGCGACTCCGCGGCGACCTCGCTGCTCTTGACCGCGAGGAAGGCGCGCCCCCAGGCCGAGCGGCGAAGGTTAGCGGTGAGCCAGAGCGCCAGCGCGGCCGCCAGCATCACCGTCCAGTAGTGGGTGCGCAGGGCGGGCTTGGGGATGTTGAAGATTCCGCCGGGCCCGCCGGTGACCGAGCCCCACTCGATCAGCACCCCCTCGACGATCAGGCCGAAGGCGATGGTGACCATCGCGAGATAGGGCCCGGAGACACGGAGCGCGGCGGCGGCGACCGCGGCGCCGACGACGGAGGTGACGACGATGGCCGCGGCGATGGCCGCCCACTCGCCCAGCCCCGCGCGTGTGGCGCAGAGCGCGGCCGTGTAGGCGCCGAAGGCGTAGAGGCCAGCGTGGCCGAGCGAGGTCTGGCCGGTGAAGCCCACCAGCACGTTGAGCCCGGCCGTCACGATCGTCAGGAGCCCGACGGACATGGCGACGTAGAGGTAGTACGTGTTGGACGTGAAGAGCGGAATCATCGCGGCCGCGGCGGCGAGGGCGGCCCAGCCCAGCCGGTCCATCACACCCGCCTCGACGGCTTGTCGCCCATTAGTCCCCACGGCTTCAGGATCAGCACCAGGATCACGAGCCCGAAGCCCACGATCTCGCGCGCGCGGGTGGAGATATAGCCGGCAGTGAAGGCCTCGACGAGCCCGTATCCGAGGCCCGCGATGACGATGCCGGGCGCGGAGGTGAGCCCGCCGATGATGGCGACGGCGAAGGCCTTGAGCCCGATGATGGTGCCCATCTGCGGCGCCACGTTGAGGAGCGGCGCCAGCAGCACTCCGGCCACGCCGGCCAGGATGGCCGAGAGCGCGTAGGAGGCCATGACGGCGCGGGGGATGTTGATGCCCATGAGCCCGGCGGCCTCGCGGTTCCAGGCCACGGCCTTGAGCTGCTTGCCGTACGAGGTCCGGTGGTAGAAGAGCTGGACCACGCCCATGAGCAGGAGCCCCACCACCGGCACCAGGAGCTCTTGAGGATAGAAACCGGCCGAGCCCACGAAGATGGGCTTTTGCATGAACGGCGAGGGGAAGGCGCGCGCGTCCTTGCCGAAGGTCAGCTGCGCCACGTTCTCCGCGATGATGCCGACGGCGATGGTGGCGAGCAGCCAGGCGGGCGAGGCGCGGAGGAAGAAAGGGCGGACGGCGATGCGCTCGACGAGGGCGCCGTAGCATGCGAGCGCGGCCAGCGTGATCACGAGGGCGAGGGGGAAGGGCCAGCCCAACGCCACGAAGACGGTGTAGGCGACTACGGCGCCCGCCATCACGGCGTGGCCCTGGGAGAAGTTCATGGTGCGGCTGGTCGCCCAGGTGATGTGGTAGCCGAGGGCGACCAGCCCGTACATGCTGCCCAGGGCCAGGCCGGTGACGACGAGCTGGACGAGCAAGTTACTTCATAGTCACCGGGACGATCTTGCCGGCCTTCCAGACGACCATGACGTAGTCTTCGTCGGTCAGCGCGTCGTGCTGCTCGGGCGTGAACGGCCGCTTGTAGGTCTTGATGAGCCCCTTGTACTCACCCTTGAGGTTCTCGAGCGCATCGCGGACTTTGGATCCCTCGGTTGATCCGGACTGGTCGAGCGCGAGGGCGACGAGGTGGAGGCCGTCGTAGGCGTTCGCCGTGCCCACCGGCGCGATGACGTCGCCCGGCTCCTTCACCCCGTACTTCTCGCGCAGCATCTTGAGCACGTACTGGCCGCGCTCGTTCTGCTTGCCGGAGAAGGTGTACGTCTGGAGGAACGTGACGCCCTCGGACAGGTCGCCGGTCAGCTCGGCGAAGCGGCCGCCCGAGATGCCCCAGTGGGAGATCATGGCCGTGTCCCAGCCGAGCTTGGCCTTGGAGCGCAGGACCTGCGCGCCCTCGGGCGCGTTGGCCACGAGGACGATGTGGTCGGCGCCCGCGCTCTTGAGGCGGAGGAGCTGCGGGCTCATGTCGGGGTCGTTCCAGTTGAAGCGCTCGACCCCGACCGCCTTGATGCCCTTCTCGCCGAACCACTTGGTCAAGCCGGCCTCGTTGGACTGCCCCCACGGCGTGTTCTCGAGCAGCAGGCCCGGCTTGCCCTTCTTCAGGACCTCGATCGCGTAGCGCGACAGGAACCGGTCGACGTAGTCGTCGTTGGCCGAGACGCGGAACACGTAGTTCGGCGTCTGCCCGTTGCGCGTGATGTTGGTGCCGGCGGCCCAGGCGCCCATGTATGGCGTCTTGAGCTCCTGCCAGACCGGCACCTGGGCAAGCGCCACCGTCGTGTGCAGGCCGCCGAAGACCGCCGCCACCTTCTCGCGCTCGACGAGCTCGCGCGCGATCGTGACGCCCTTCTGGGGGTTGCCCTCATCGTCACGAATGACCAGCTCGAGCTTGCGCCCGCCGAGCACGCCGCCCTTGGCGTTGATCTCGTCGATGGCGATCTGGAGCCCGCGCTTGATCGCCTCACCCGAGGCGGCGGAGCCGCCGGAGACGGCGGCCGACAGCCCGATCTTGACGGGCTCCTTCGATTGGGCAAGCGCCGGACCGACGGCGCTGAGCGCGACAGCCAGCACGATGGAGAGAATCACGGAGACACGTCGCATCCTGAACCTCCTTGGCGGGTCGAGACCCGCGTGGAATCTTGTCCCAGGCTGTGCCCGGCTGTTCCACGACGGCACTGGCGCGGCAGGGGCCCTACCTAGGTATCACGAAACCCCGCTGAAGGAAACGGCTTGGCGGCGTCGCGGGCTCCAAGGCTGGCTACGGCTTGGGCGGGCTGATGCCGTAAGTCTTGAGCTTGCGGTAGAGGTGGCTGCGTTCGATGCCGAGCTTCTCGGCCGTGCGGGTCATGTTCCACTCGTGCGCGCGCAGCTCGCCGAGGATGTAGGCGCGCTCGAAGGCGTCGCGGGCATCCTTGAGCTTCCGGTCGCGCTGCGGGTCGTCGCCTGCTTCCGCCTCCGCGCGAGTGCGGAGGGGGGGCGGCAGGTTCTCGGGACCGATGACGTCGCGGGGGGCCATGATGACCAGCCGCTCGACCATGTTGCGGAGCTCGCGCACATTGCCCGGCCAGTCGTAGGTGAGGAAGTAGGCGAGCGCCTCGGCGGCGATCGTCTTCGGGCGCCGCCCGTTCTCGGCCGAGAAGAGCGCGATGAAGTGCTCCACGAGCGCCGGGATATCTTCTTTTCGCTTGCGGAGAGCGGGGACCTCGATCGGGATGACGTTGAGCCGATAAAAGAGATCCTCGCGGAAGCGGCCGGCGCCGATCTGCTCCTGGAGGTTTTGGTTCGAGGCGGTGATAACGCGGACGTCCACGCGGATCGTCTCCTTGCCGCCGACGCGCTCGAAGGCCTGCTCCTCCAGGACGCGCAGCACCTTGGCCTGGGTCTTGAGGCTCATGTCCCCGATCTCGTCGAGGAAGAGCGTGCCCCCGTCCGCCAGCTCGAACTTGCCCCGGCGGCGCGCGACGGCGCCGGTGAAGGCGCCCCGCTCGTGGCCGAAGAGCTCGGACTCGATCAGCTCCTCCGGCACGGCGGCGCAGTTGACCTCGACGAAGGGCCCCTCGGCGCGGGTAGAGCGGGCGTGGATGGCGCGCGCGACCAGCTCCTTGCCCGAGCCGCTCTCGCCGTGGATGAGGACGCGCCCCGTCGTCGGCGCCGCGACCGCGATCTGCTGGCGCAGCTCCTCGATCACGGCGCACTTGCCGACGATCTCCTGGCCGCGCTCCACGCGCTCCCGCAGCTGGCGATGCTGCTGCTGCAGGCGGGCATGCTCGAGCGTGCGCTCCACGACGAGGAGCGTCTTCTCGAGGGAGAGCGGCTTCTCGACGAAGTCGTACGCGCCGAGCTTGGTCGCCTTGACGGCGGTCTCGATGGTGCCGTGGCCCGAGATCATCACCACTGCCGTCTCCGGCCGCCGCTGCTTGATCTCGGCCAGCGCCTCGAGGCCGTCCATGCCGGGCATCCAGATGTCGAGGAAGACCAGATCCGGCGCGTCGTCGGCCAGGCGCGCCAGCGCCTCCTCGGCGGAGCCCACGGCCGTAACTCGGTAACCCTCGTCCTCGAGCACACCTCTTAAAGATGTCTGGATGGCGCGCTCATCATCCACGATCAGGACGTGCTCACCCGACATCTAGCCGGCCTTCACTGTCGCTTCAGGCTCGGTCGTGGCGCCCGCCAGCCGGCCAACGGGCAGCTCGACCACGAAGCGCGTGCCCTGCGGCACGGCGTCCTCGACCCAGATGGTGCCGCCGTGGTCGGTGACGATCTGGTGCACGATGGGCAGGCCCAAGCCCGTGCCGCCGGCCTTGGTCGAGAAATACGGCAGGAAGAGCCGCTCCTTGTCCTCGGCCGGGATACCGGGGCCGTCATCGGCGACGACGATGCGCGCGCGCCGGCTCTCCGGCAGCCAGATGGTCTCGACCGTGACGGCGCCCGCGCCGCCCACCGCCTCGACCGCGTTGTCCACGAGGTTGAGCACCGCGCGCTTGATCTGGTCCGGGTCGACCTCGACCGGCGGCATGTCGGGCGAGAACGACGCCTTGATGGCGAGCCCGGGATGGGACTCGCGGTAGAGGACGACCACGCCCTCGAGCAGGCGCCCGAGGTCCGTGGCGCGGGGCTGGAGCGCCGGCATCCGCGCGAAGCGCGAGAACTCGTCGACCAGCTGCTTGAGCCCCTCGACCTCCTGCACGATGGTGGCCGTGGCTTCCTCGAGGAGCTGCTTCTCCTCCGGGCTCCGGTCGGTGGACAGCCGGCGCCGGAGTCGCTGGGCCGACAGCTGGATCGGCGTCAGCGGGTTCTTGATCTCGTGCGCGATGCGCTGCGCGACCTCGCGCCAGGCCGCCAAGCGCTGGGCCTTGAGAAGCTCCGTCAGGTCGTCGAAGACGAGCACCATGCCCAGGTAGACGCCTTCGGGCCCCTTGAGGGCCGTCGCCGAGGCAAGCAGCGTGACCGCGTGACCTTCACGGCGCAAGTGGACTTCGCGCTCGAGCGAGCCCTCGCGCAGCCGGTTCATGCGCTGGATCAGCGCCGTGAGCTCGGAGTGCATCGGCGGCCGCAGCACGGCCGAAGCGGGCTGGTCCTGGGCCGACGCGGCCGGCACGCCCAGCATGCGCTCGGCGGCGCCGTTGATGGTGGTGATGCGCCCGGCCGGGTCGAGCGAGAGCACGCCCGTGGCGACGGCCTCGAGGACGGTCTCGGTATAGCGGCGCCGCTGCTCGACCTCCTCGTGCTTGGCCTGGAGGTCGCGGTAGGTGTGCTCGAGCTTGGTCTGCGAGGAGGCGAGGTCGCTCGTCATCCGGTTGAAGGAGTCGACGAGGACGCCGATCTCGTCGTCGGCGCGGACCAGGACCTTGTAGTTCAGGTTGCCCGCGGCGACCGCCCGCGTGCCCTCCGCGAGCATCTGGATGGGCTCCGTGATGCCGCGCGCGAGGTAGAGGCCGAACCACGTCGCCGAGAAGACGATGACGAGGGTCATCAAGAGGAAGAGCAGAATGTAGATGCCCTTGAGCGGCTGCTTGAGCAGCCGAAGCTGCTTGTACTCCTGGAAGGACTGGCTGATGCCCCGCAGGCGGGACTCGAGCCGCTGCGTCACGTAGCTGCCGACGACGAGCGCGCCCACGACGCCGCGGTCGCCGCTCTTGATGGGCACGATGGCCTGGATCATGTCGCCGTTGTCGAGCTCGTGGACCGTCGTCACTTCCTGCCCGGCGAGCCCCTGTCTCACCTGCTCCTTGTTCACCGATTTCGTCGGCACGGGCCCGATCGTCGCGTCCCTGGCGTGCACGATCAGCTGGCCGCCGCGATTGAAGACCGAGATAGCGGCGAGCCCGAGGCGCTCCTGCTGGCCGTTGAGGTACGTCTGCAGCAACGGGCGCTGGCTCGGGGCCATGAAGCCCTCGCGCGCGAGCACGTCGGCCATGTAGCGCGCGTGGCGCAGGGCCATGGCCTCCTGGCCCTGGTAGTACGTCTGCGCGACCTCGAGGGCCTGGTCGAGCGGCCGCTCCACCTGCGGTTTGAACCAGCCCTCGATGGACGTGTTGATGAAGTTGGACGCGATGATGAAGATGAGGATGGCCGGCGTCAGCGCCAGCGACAGGAAGGCGAGGACAAGCTTGGTCTTGAACCGCGCGCCCAGGACTTTCTGCCGGCGCTCGAACGCGAGCTTGACCAGGTTGCGGAAGAGCAGAACCACCAGCAGCAGGAAGACGATCAGGTTCAGGTTGAAGAGCGCGAACACGGCCAGGTTGGAGGCGAGGGGGACCTGGGGTGAATGGATCCAGACCTTGAACCCCCACCACGCCAGGGCCAGGAGCGCGAGCCCGCCGGAGACGATGAGCAGGTTGCGCCGGTAGTGGCCCCGCTGCTCGGCCGGCGTGTCGATCAGCGGGCTCACTGGCGCCTCAAGGGCGTGAGCAGGGGCGACGGGACCCAGTCCGACTCGGCCGCCTCTCCGCTAAAGCGGGCGATCCACGAGTTGACGCCGTTGAGCGAGACGTCGGCGCGGACCCGGATGAAGTAGAGCTCCTGCGGGTCGAGCGCAGTGTCCGGAGCGAGCTTGCCGGCGCGGAGCTCGGAGACGACGCGCTGGGCCTCGCGGAACTGCTTTGTCATGAAGGGCTCGCGCTCCTCGCCGCCGAGCGACACGACCTTATACTCCTTGGTCGCGGGGTTGTACGTCACCTGGCGCTCGATCGTGCGCGATTGCAGGAGCCGGTTGCGGAAGCGCTGCTGCCAGAGCTCCACGAGGAAGCGCACGTGCACGGGCACGCCGCTGTGCAGGCTCTCGCTGAGTGTGGACGGCACGGCGCCCAGGAGCACGCAATGGACGGTGACGTCGAAATCGTTGAGGAAGATGGAGAGGTTGCTGATGCGGAGCTCACTCTCGGCCCGGGCGGCCGGGGCCGGGAGGCAGACCACGAGCAGGGTGATCAGAGCGATCACCCAGGGGCTAGGCTGGTGGCTCACGACTGGAGGTCTCCCCACGGACACGTCATTATAACGTCGGGCGGGGCCAGGAGCCCGGGAAAGCCGGGCAGCCTGGAGGGGTTTGAGTCGGCTGCTAGAGAGCTGCGATGCCGGGGTGGGACGAGAGGCCGCCGCCCGACACGAGCCGCTCCAGGCGGCCTGCGAGGGTCCCAGCGGGCTGGGTCTGCGGCCGCGCGGCCCGCTGGCGCCGCTCCGCGGCGAGGGCGTCCATCATGGCGGCGACCAGCTTGTGGTTGAGCGCGTGGCCGGCGTTCCTGGCCGTGATGTGACCCATGAGCGGGCGGCCCAGGAGCCAGAGGTCGCCCACCAGGTCGAGCATCTTGTGCCGGACGAACTCGTCCTCGAAGCGGAGGCTGTCGTTGAGCACCGAGCGCTTGCCGACCACGACGGCATTGTCGAGGGAGCCGCCGCGTGCCAGTCCGTTCTTCCGCATGGCCGCGACGTCCTTGAGGAAGCCGTAGGTCCGGGCCGGGGCCAGCTCGTCCACGAACACGCTCTCGCTCACATCGAGGGTGACGACCTGGCAGCCCACGACAGGATGCGGGTTGTCGAGCGTGTAGGTGATGCGGAAGACGTCGGAAGGGGCGATCTCGATCCAGCGGTTGCCGTCCCCGACGCGCACGGGCTCGCGGACGCTGACCGCGCGGCGCGGAACTGGCAGCGTGACGGCGCCCGCAGAGTAGAGCAGGTCCACGAAGGGCTTGGCGCTGCCGTCGAGGGCGGGGACCTCCTCGGCGCTGACGTCGGCCACGAAGTTGTCGATACCGAGCGCGGCGGCGGCGGCCATCAAATGCTCGACGGTGCGCACCCGCACGCCGAAGGCGCCGAGCGTGGTTGCCGCACGGCCGTCCACGACATGCTCGATGTCGGCCGGGACCAGGGTCCCGTCGGCCGCGCGGAAGAGAATGCCGGTGTCGGCGGCGGCGGGGGACAGCGTGAGCTTGACCGGCTCGCCGGAATGAAGCCCAATACCGTCCACCGAAACCTGCCGCCTGATCGTCCGCTGAAAGCTCATACCGGGGCGCGTATAGAGCAAGTGGGATGCCATCCCGGACGACCTGATCTAACTTTTGGTTTTATATGACTGTTCCGCCACGGTACTGGCCAGCGAGTCCACGCTCCGATGACTGTAGGACACGCCACCCGAGCCCGCATGTCTCATTTAGGTTACGCATTCGGGCCACCGACGCCCTGGGTGATGACACGAGCTTCAGACCCGTCGCCAACTGCGAGCACCGCGGCACCGTCGGCGCGGATCCCGCGCACCGTTTCCCGCGGGATGTGGCGGGCCGGGTCGAGGTCTTCCCCGTGGAGGCGGCAGTGCAGGCGCAGCGGCTCGCCGCCCGGGGCGGAAGCATCGAGAGCGAAGATCGTGAACTCGACCCGCCGTGGGACGAAGCCCTCGACGTCCAGGACGTAGAGGCACTCGTTGAGCCAATTCACGAGGAGAGTCTCGGGTGCTGAGCCGTGGGCGCGGACCTCGCGGGCGTCACGCTCTTCGACCGAAGCCGGATCCGCCAGGAGGGCGAACACGCCGAGGGCGACCTGCGCGAAGGCTTCCGGCAGCGTCGCGCCGCGGCCGACCACTCCCCTGCCTCCGCCGGCCTCGACATAGGCGAAGCCTGGGCTCAGGAGCCGCCTCCGCCGAGATCGCCGTAGCGCATCTGTAGGATAGCGAGCCCCACGGGCCCCGCGGTCTCGGTCCGGAGGATGCGGGGGCCCAGGCCCCCGACCACCGCGCCCGCAGCGAGGAGGGCGTCGGCCTCGGCCCGCTCGAGCCCGCCCTCGGGTCCGACCACGACCGTGGCGCGGATCACGGGCCGCGGCGGCAGCTGGGGGCCGAGGGGCTCGGGCGCGTCTTCCCAGAGGCACACGAGCAGCCCGTCGGTCTCGCGGGCCGCGATCCACGCGGCCAAGCTCTGGGGCGGCGTCACCTCGGTAATCAGCGCGCGGCCGCTTTGCTTGGCCGCTTCCTTGGCCACTCGCTGCCACCGGGAGAGGCGCGGCCCCAGCCGCCCCGGCTCGACGCGCACCACGGTGCGCGCCGTCACGAGCGGCACCACGCGCGCTGCGCCGAGCTCGGTCGCCATGCGGATGATGCCCTCCATCTTGTCGCCCTTGGGGATGCTCTGCGCCAGAGTCAGGTGCAGGGGGGATTCGCTCTGCAGCGCGGCGCGCGCGAGCAGGGTGCCGTAGGCGAGGCGGCCGCTCGCGCGCTCGAGCCGCACCGTCAGCACGTAGCCCATGCCGTCGAAGGCCTCGACGATGTCGCCCGCGCCCAGGCGCAGCACGCGCGTCAGGTGCCGCGTCTCCTCGGCGTCGAAGGTGACACGCTCCCCGGCGATGCCCTCGTGGCGGATGAGAAAGCGGGTCACGCGGCGGCCGCTTCCAGGAGCAGCGAGGACCAGCCCTCGATCGCGAGCCGCCCGCGGAGCGCCAAGCCCGCGGGCTCGAGCGCCGCGATCACGTCCTGGTCCTCGTGTTCGAGGATGCCGCCCAGGATCAGCGCGCCGCCCGGCGCCGCCAGCCGGCGATAGTGCGGGGCGAGCGCAAGATGGGTGTGGGCGAGGAGGTTGGCGAGGACAAGCGGGAAGGGCGGGACGTCGCGGAGCGACTCGGGCCCAGCCATGAGGAGCTCGATGCGCTCGGCGCAGCCGTTGCGTGCGGCGTTGACCCGCGCGGCCGCGATGGCGTCCGGATCCACGTCCAGAGCCACGACGAGTGCGGCGCCCAGCTTGACGGCGGCGACGGCGAGGATGCCCGTGCCGGTGCCGATGTCGAGGACCCGCTCGGGCCGCGTGTCGGCGATGGCTTCGTCGAGGAGCGCCAGGCATCCCTCGGTGCTGCCGTGGTGTCCCGTGCCGAAGGCGCGGCCCGGCTCGATCACGACCGCGATTCGATCCGTCGCCTCTGCCGCTTCCCACGGCGGCTTTATCCAGAGCCTCCGCCCGACGGCCCGCGGAGGGAAGGACTGCTGCCACGCGCTGGCCCAGGCTTCCTCGAGGAGCGGCGTGATCTCCACATCGCCCGGCGCCGTCAGGAAGCCCAGGGTGCTGAGGCCGGCCGCGTACTCCCGCACCGAGGTCACGAGGGCGGTGGACGAGGCGCTGTCGGGGAAGAAGGCGCGAAGCCTCGCCGCAGAGACGGGGCTCTCCTCCTCCATCACGCCCAGGGCGCCCTGTTCCCAGAGGAAGTTGGTCAGGCCTTCGGAGGTTTCGGGCGAGGTCGGGACGGTGATCTGCCAGAAGGCCATCAACTGCCGAAGAGCTTCTTCATTCGCTCGAGGAAAGAGGAGAGCAGCGGGCCCGAGGATGCCTTCGATG
The DNA here is from genome assembly GCA_035936835.1 of Candidatus Methylomirabilota bacterium. Classification (NCBI taxonomy): domain Bacteria; phylum Methylomirabilota (SeqCode); species Candidatus Methylomirabilota bacterium. Next base: position 26,701 of record DASYVT010000146.1, read on the forward strand.
CCTCGCGGAGCTCTTCGAGGAGCTCCCGTTCCCGTTGCGAGAGCTTCTTCGGCACCTCGATGACCACCTCGTAGACCGCATGGCCGTGCCCCCGCCCTCTGAGGTGGGGCATCCCCTTGCCCTTGAGCGTCAAGCGCTGGCCCGGCTGGGTGCCGGCCGGCACCGTCAGCCGCGCCTTCCCGTCGAGCACGGGCACGTCGACCTCGTCGCCGAGGCAGGCCTGGGAATAGGTCAGCGGCAGCGCGCAGACGAGGTCGGCGCCCTGGCGCACGAAGATCTCGTGCGGCCGGATCTGGAGCAGCACGTAGAGGTCGCCCGGCGGGCCGCCGTGGAGACCGCCCTCTCCCTCGCCCGAGAGGCGCAGCTGGTTGCCGTCCTCGATCCCCGCGGGGATCGTCACCGTGAGCAGTCGCTCGCGCGCCACGCGGCCTTCGCCACGGCAGCCCGCGCACGGGTGGCGGTTGACGCGGCCCGCGCCTCCACAGGCCGGGCACGGGCGCGCGACGGTGAGGAAGCCCTGGGAGAAGCGGACTTGCCCCTGGCCGCGGCACGTCCCGCACGTCTCGGGCGTGGTGCCGGGCTCCTGGCGCGAGCCGCGGCAGGCCTCGCAGGTCTCGTGGCGGGGAATCTGGAGCTTGGTCTCGAGCCCGTGCGCAGCCTCCTCGAGCGAGATTCCGAGCCGGTACTGGAGGTCTTCGCCGCGCCGTGCGCGCGTGCGGCGCGCTCCGCCTCCGCCGCCGAAGAACCCCTCGAAGAGGTCCTCGATGATGGTGCCAAAGCCGACGTCGCCGGGGCCGCCGCCGGGCCCAGGGACGGTGCCGAAGCGGTCGTAGTGCGTGCGCTTGTCCGGATCGGAGAGCACGGTGTACGCCTCGCTGATTTCCTTGAAGCGCTCCTCGGCCCGGGCGTCACCGGGGTTCTTGTCAGGGTGGTGCTGGCGGGCGAGGGTGCGGTAGGCCTTCTTGAGCTCGGCGTCGTCGGCGCCCCGGCCGACGCCGAGGACCGAGTAGTAGTCCTTGGACGCCACGCTAGGACGCGTCGGGGCTCGAGGCCACGGTGACCATGGCCGGGCGGAGGACGCGCCCGTTGAGGAGATAGCCGCGCGCCGTCTCGTCCACCACCGTGCCCTCGGGCCGGCCCTGGGCGGGCACGCGCGCGATGGCCTCGTGCCGCTCGGGGTCGAAGAGCTGGCCGACGGAGGGGAAGGGGGTTACCCCGAACTTCTCCAGCACGCGCAGGAGCTCGCGCTGGGTCAGCTCCACCCCGGCCGTGACGGCCGCCGCCGCGGGCTCGCCGCGGGCCGCCTGAAGCGCCCGCTCGAAATTGTCGAGGACCGGCAGGAGCTCGCGCAGGAGCGACTCGTTGGCGTAGTGTGTGTACTCCTCCCGCTCGCGGGCGGCGCGCTTGCGGGCGTTGTCGAACTCGGCGGCAGCCCGGAGGTAGCGGTCGCGGTGCTCTTCGGCTTCGCGCCTCTTGGCTTCGAGGGCGTCGCGGAGACGCCGGATCTCTTCCTCGGGCTCGAGCGAAATACCGCCGTCCTCAGGGTCCAGGATGTGGTCGTTCATGACACAGAAAGTATAGCAGACGGGAGCCGGTTGACCTGCGGCCGGTACCGGTTTGACCTGCGGACGGGGGGAGTGCGGGGGCACGCGGTGTGAGCCGCAGCCGAAGGCGAGGCGAGGGCTGAGACTGGTCGAGGCCCCCGCTGATGAACAAGGGCCTGCGGCCGGCACCGGATCAGGATGGAAGGTACAGTTCTCTTTGCACTCGCGACAACGAGTCGGAGACGAGCCGCGCGGTCTCGTCCACGATGGCGATGACGTCGCCGTAGGCCATGCGTCGCGGCCCGACCACTCCCAGCACGCCCAGCACCTGACCGCGGTAGGTGTACGTGGAGGTGATGAGGCTGCACTCGCGCATCTCCTCGACCGGATTTTCCCCACCGATCAAGACCTGCACGCCCCGCTCCTCGGCCATGCGCGTCAGGAGGTCCACGAGGCGGGCTTTGTCCTCGAAGGCCTTGAGCAGCCCGCGCATGGTGGCGACGTCGCTGAAGTCGGGATGGTCGAGCACGTTGATGGCGCCGCTGATGTAGAGGTTGCGGTCCTGCAGCAGCCCGACGATCTGGTCGAGGACGCCGCGGCTCCTGGTCCAGAGCGGGTCGAGCGGGTCGGCCGGGCGCTCGATGTCGTCGAGGATGGCCTGGAAGGTCTTGCCGCGGTAGCGCCGCGTCAAGGTCCGGCCGATCTCGCGCAGCTCCTCGACGCTCGGGCGGGGCAGCGGCGTGATGGCGCGGGCCGTGACCCAGCCCGTATCCGTGACGACCACGGCCAGCGCCCGGTCTTCGCCCAGGCCGACCAGCTCGATCCGGTCCAGCGCGGTGCGGCGGAGCGGCGGGGCGAGGAGCATCCCGGTCATGTGTGTGCCGTCCGAGAGGCGCGTGGGTGTCTCCGACATGAGCCGCTCGCCCGCGTCCGTCGGCGGGGCGGCGGTCTCCGCGGTCTTGGCGCCGGCCGGGGCGGCTTTCCACGGCACCTCGCCCAGGGCGCTGACGTAGAAGCGGTAGGCCTTGTCCGTCGGCACGCGGCCGGCCGACGTGTGAGGGTGGGTGAGAAAGCCCTGCTCCTCGAGGTCGGCCATCGCGTTGCGGATGGTCGCCGGCGATAGCCCCCGGACGTGACGGCGCGAGACGGACCGCGACCCCACGGGCTGAGCGGTCTCCACGTATTCCGCGATGACAGCCAGGAGCACCTGCCGCAGACGCTGGTCGAGAACGGGCGGAGCCATGGTGGCCGTATCGTACCCGATTAAAGGAGATCGATGAAGAGCGCGTCCGAGAGGAGAAAGCCCGCCTCGGTCAGGCAAACACGTCCCTCGCGCTCCACGACGAGCCCGCGCTCACGCCACGCCGCGAGCGTGGCCTGGAGCCGCGCCGGTCCCAGCGCGGCGCGCTCATCGAGCCACGCGGCCGGCACGCCGTCGCTGAGCCTGAGACCGAGGATCAGGCGCTCGGCCAGGCGCTGGCGCGGCGTCAGCGTCTCGTGCGTGCCGACGGGCGGCTCACCGCCCGCGACCATGGCGCCGTAGCGCTCGACGGGCTTGACGTTGCCGTAGCGCACGTCCCCGAGGAACCCGCAGGCGCCAGGGCCCAGGCCAAGGTACTCCTCGGCGCGCCAGTAGATCTGGTTGTGCGTCGAGCGGTGCCCCGGGCGGGCGTAGTTGGAGACCTCGTAGTGCTCGAAGCCCGCCTCTGCCGCGAGCTGGGTGAGCCGCGTGTATTGCGCGGTCACCGTGTCCTCCGGGGGGAGGACTATTGGGATTTCGCTCGCCTCGGCCGGCGGGGCCCCAGCCCCGCGACGTCCTGCGGCTCGGTCCTGGATTTCGCTCGCCTCGGCCGGCGGGGCCCCAGCCCCGCGACGTCCTGCGGCTCGCCCTACAGACGCCGCCGCGTGCCAGAGGCTGCCCTCGTCGAGCGTCAGCGCGTAGGCCGAGAGGTGATCGGGTCCCCAGCCGAGCGCGCCCTTGACCGTCTCCTCCCAGGTCGCGAGGTCGAGCGCCGGCAGCCCGTAGATCAGATCGACGCTGACATCCTCGAAGCCCGCGGCGCGCGCGGCATCGAAGGCCTCGCGCGCCTGCGCGGCGGTGTGGAGCCGGTCCAGCGTCGGCAGGATGCGGTCGTCCAGGCTCTGGACGCCCAGGCTGATGCGCGTGACGCCCGCCCGGCGATAGCCCGACAGCCGCTCGAGGCTCACGCTCTCGGGATTGCACTCGACTGTGATCTCGGCGCCGGCCTCGATGCCGACGCGAGCCCGGAGGCGATCGAGGATCTCCGCCATGGCCTCGGCCGGCAGCAGTGAAGGTGTGCCGCCGCCGAGGAAAACGCTGCGAAGGCCGACGGCGCCCGCCCACGGGGCGCGGGTGACGAGATCCATCTCGCCGAGGAGCGCCGGGAGGAAGCGCGCGACGGCGCCGGGCGAATCGGGCGCGGTGTTAAAGGAGCAGTAGCCGCAGCGCTTCGTGCAGAAGGGGACGTGGAGGTACGCGCCGATCGAGCCCGAGCGAGGAATCCACGAGTCAAGTGAAGTCATCACGACGTAGTCCCCATCTCAGGCTGCTCAAAGAGGTCCAGATGCGAGGCGGCGCCCCGCCGTTCGAGTTGAGCGGCCGCCGCGAGACGAGGGCTGAGTTGATCCGCACGCGAGGCGTACTCCTGTACGTTGAGCGTGCGATCGAGGGCGCCCCAACAGGCTTCTTGCTAAATGGCGCAGATGGGCCTCTTTCAGCAACCGCTCTACGGCAGCCAGTTGCCCAGGCGGCCCCAGCGCGGCCAGTGGCTCTCCCCGTTCCACGACCAGTAGATCAGGAAGGCCTTGCCGCGGATCTTCTCGCCCCGGACGAAGCCCCAGTAGCGGCTGTCCTGCGAGTTGTCCCGGTTGTCGCCCATGACAAAGTACGAGCCCGGCGGCACCACGAGCGGGTCGCATCCGTAGAGGTAACCGCAGTGGCCCGACGGGACGGCGGGCATCGAGCCGGGTCGGGCGTACGGCTCCTCGATCGGCCGGCCGTTGAGCTTGACGCGGTTGTCCTGCACCTGCACGGTGTCGCCCCCGACCGCGATGATGCGCTTGATGAAGTCGCGGCTCTCGTCGTTGGGGTACTTGAACACGACGATGTCGCCGCGCTCCGGCTTGCGGAAGCCCGGCAGGTGGGTGTCCGAGAACGGCAGCTCGGCGCCGTAGAGGAACTTGTTGACGAGGATGTAGTCGCCCACGAGCAGGGTGTCCATCATGGAGCCCGACGGGATGGTGAAGGCCTGCACCCCGCACTGGCGGATCACGAGCGCCAGCAGCCCGGCGATGAAGATGGCCTCGGCGTACTCGCGGACGAGCGACTTGCGGCGCGCGGGGGCCGTGGCCTCGACGGGCGCGGGCGCTTCGGGGTGGGTCTGGGTCGGGCTCATCCGACGCTCAGCTCTTGAGGACCGACAGGAACGCTTCCTGCGGCACCTCGACCTTGCCGACCTGCTTCATGCGTTTCTTGCCCTCCTTCTGTTTCTCGAGCAGTTTGCGCTTTCGCGTGATGTCGCCGCCGTAGCACTTGGCGGTGACGTTCTTGCCCATGGCCTTGACGGTCTCGCGCGCGATGACCCGGCTGCCGATGGCCGCCTGGATGGCGACCTCGTACAGCTGCCGCGGGATGACGCCGCGAAGCTTTTCGGTCAGCGCCTTGCCCTTTTCGTAGGCCTTGTCGCGGTGGGCGATGACGCTCAGCGCGTCCACCGGGTCGCCGTTGAGGATGATGTCGAGCTTGACCATGTCCGACTCGCGGAACTCGAGGAAGTCGTAGTCGAACGACGCGTAGCCTTTCGAGATGGACTTGAGCTTATCGTAGAAGTCGATCACGATCTCGGAGAGCGGGAAATCGAACTGGATGTGGCAGCGCTTGCCCAGGTACTCGAGCGACTTGTGTTCGCCTCGTTTGTCCTGCGCCAGCTTGTAAATCTCGCTCATGAACTCGGTCGGCACGAAGACGGAACCGCGGACGTAGGGCTCCTCGATCCGCTCGATCTTGTCCACGGGCGGCAGCTTGGACGGGTTGTCGATCTCGATGGTCTCGCCCTGCATCGTCACCACTCGGAAGCGCACGCTCGGGGCCGTGACGATCAGCGACAGGTTGAACTCGCGCTCGAGCCGCTCCTGGACGATCTCGAGGTGGAGCATACCCAGGAAGCCGCAGCGGAAGCCGTAGCCGAGCGCGAGCGAGGTCTCGGGCTCGAAGCTGAAGGCGGAGTCGTTGAGGCGCAGCTTCTCGAGGGCGTCCCGCAGCCCCTCGTAGTCGGTGTCCTCGATCGGGTAGAGACCCGCGAAGACCATGGGCTTGGCCTCGCGGTAGCCAGGGCAGGGCTCGGCGGTCGGGCTCAGCACGTCGGTGATCGTCTCGCCCATCTTCGCGTCGGCGACGCGCTTGATGGAGGCGGTAAGAAAGCCCACCTGGCCTGCGCTGAGCTCGTCCACCGGGCGCATGTCGGGGGCGAAGATGCCGACCTGCTGGACCTCGCAGGTCTTGCCGTTCGACATGAGCAGGATGCGCATCCCCGCCCGCACGCGCCCGTCGATCAGCCGGATGTAGACGACGACGCCCTGGTACGAGTCGTAGAAGGAGTCGAAGACGAGCGCCTTGAGCGGCGCCTCCGCGTCTCCCTTGGGCGGCGGGATGCGGCTCACGATGGCTTCCAGCACCTCGGGCACGCCCGTGCCGTGCTTCGCCGAGATCGTGAGCGCCGTGTCGCCGTCGAGCCCCAGCATCTCGGTGATCTGCGCCCGCGTGCCTTCCACGTCGGCCGCCGGCAAGTCAATCTTGTTGATGACCGGGATAATCTCGAGCCCGCCGTCGAGCGCGAGGTAGAAGTTGGCCAGCGTCTGGGCCTCGACGCCCTGGCCCGCGTCCACGATCAGGAGCGCGCCCTCGCACGCGGCCAGCGAGCGCGACACCTCGTAGGAGAAGTCCACGTGGCCGGGCGTGTCGATCAGGTTGAGCGTGTACTCGTGGCCGTCGCGCGCCGCGTAGAGGAGGCGCACGGTGTGAGCCTTGATGGTGATGCCGCGCTCCTTCTCGAGGTCCATCGAGTCGAGGACCTGTCCCACGGCCTTCTTGGCGTCCATGGTGCCGGTGAGGGACAGCAGACGATCCGCCAGGGTGGACTTGCCGTGGTCGATGTGGGCGACGATGGAGAAGTTGCGGATGCGGTCCGTGGTCATCTGCCTCAGGATATCACGCGCTGAGCCGCGATGCGTCAGCGGACGAGGTGGACGCGCGAGGCTACGACGGCGCCGTCCTCGAGCACGACGCCGGGGCCGACGTGGGCGTGCTGGCCGATGCGGACGTCGGCGCCGATGATGCAGTCGCGGAGCACGGCGCCGGCGCCGACCGAGACGCGCTCCCAGAGGACGGCGCCCTCGACGGCTGCCGCCGCTCCGACGACGCATCCCGGGCCCAGGACGGCGGAGGGGCCGACGCGGCAGTCGTCCGCGAGCCGGCACCCCGCGCCGATCACGACCGGCGCCACGGCTGAGACGCGCGCGCCCAATACCGCGTCGGTCGCGATCGAGCGCCGGTCGCCGCCCGCGCCCGCCGGGCCCACGTCCGTCGCCACCCGGCCCTCCAGCAGGTCGAGCTGGGCCTGGCGGTATTTTTCGGGGCTGCCGATGTCGATCCAGTAACCGTCGCCGACCCACCCGAAGAAAGGCAGGCCGTCGGCCAGGAGCCCCGGGAAGAACTCGCGCTCCATGGACGCGACGCGGCCGGGCGAGATTCGCGCCAGCAGGGCGCCGTCGAGCACGTAGATCCCGGCGTTGACCGTGTCGGCCGTTCGCTGCGCCGCGCTTGGTTTCTCCACGAATCCTGTCACGCGCCCGTCGCCAGTCACCTCGACCAGGCCGTAGGGGCTGGGGTCTTCCACGCGCGTCAGGAAGATCGAGGCCCGCGCCCCTCGCTGGGCGTGGAAGCGCAGCATGGCGGAGAGGTCGACGTCGGTCAGGACGTCGCCGTTGAGCACGACGACGAGGCCGCTCACGAGATCGGCCGCGTTCCGGACGCCGCCCGCCGTCCCCAACGGCTCCGCCTCGACGGCGTAGTCGAGCCTGACGCCCCAGCCGGCGCCGTCGCCCATGGTCCGCCGAACCTCGTCCACGAGATAGGAGCACGACAGCACGACGCGCTCGATCCCGTGCCGACGCAGCAAAGCCAGCTGGTAGACCAGAAACGGGACGTTGAGCAGCGGGACGACAGGTTTCGGGCGGGAGCTCGTCAGGGGGCGCAGGCGCGTGCCTTGGCCCCCGGCCAGGATGACGGCGGTTATGTGCCCGGTGTCCAGGGCTGCGCCTCGCTGATGAGCATGACCGGGATGCCGTCGCGGATCGGGTAGGCTTTCTTGCACCGCTGGCAGATGATGCGCGTCTCCTCGAAGATGAGGTTGCCCTTGCAGGCCGGGCAGGCCAGGATGGACCGCAGCTCCTCGTCGATCATCGTCCGGTCTCCTTCCTGAAGTGGTCGAGAGTCTGGATCAAGCCGTCGCCGAGGGGCGCGGTCGGACGCCAGCCGAGCACGCGCTCGGCTAGCTTGGGGCTCAGACAGCTGCGCCGCTGCTCGCCGGGTCGCGCGGGGGCGTGGACGGCGTCGACGCTTGCGTCCGCGGCGGCCCGAAGCGCGTCGCAGATGGCGTTCACCGAGGTCTCCACTCCGGTGCCGATGTTCAGCGGCCCGGTGACGTCCGGCCGCTCGAGCGCCAGCAGATTGGCCGCGGCCACGTCATCCACGTGGACGAAGTCGCGCGTCTGGAGACCATCGCCGTTGATCACGGGCGCCTCGCCCGCCAGGATGCGGCGGCAGAAGATGGCCACCACGCCCGCCTCGCCGTAGGGGTTCTGCCGCGGGCCGTACACGTTGGCGTAGCGGAGGGAGACGCCGCTCATGCCCCAGACGGCTCCCCACGCGTCTACGTATTGTTCCATCGCGACCTTGGTGATCCCGTAGGGGGACGCGGGCCGGGCTGGGTGCTCCTCGGGCGTGGGGATCAGGTCCGTGTCGCCGTAGCCGGCGCCGCCGCTCGAGGAGTAGATCATCCGCCGCACGCCGAAGCGCCGGCAGCAGTCGAGCAGGTTGAGCCCGCCGCTGATGTTGACCGACGCGTCGAACGCGGGATCGGCGACGGAGCGGGCGACGGAGGCCTGGGCGGCCAGGTGCGCCACCGCGTCGGGACGCTCGGCCGCGAAGACCTCGCTGAGCTGCCCGCTCCGGATGTCGAGCGCGTGGAAGACCGCCTTCGGAGGGAGCCACGCGCGGTTGCCCGTCGAGAGGTCGTCCACGATGGCCACCGCGTGCCCGGCGCGGATGAAGGCGTCCGCGACGTGGGAGCCGATGAAGCCGGCTCCGCCCGTGACGAGCACCTTCACGCGGGGCGCCCCAGCTTGCGGCACCATTCGAGTGTTCGGGCCAGTCCCTCTTCGAGCTCGACGGTCGGCTCCCAGCCGAGCAGCCGCCGCGCCCGGCCGATGTCGGGCTTGCGGACCTTCGGGTCGTCGGTCGGCAGCGGGCGGAAGACGATCTCGCTCGTGGAGCCCGCGGCGCGGATGACGTGCTTCGCGAGCTCGAGGAGGGTCATTTCGCGGGGGTTGCCGAGGTTGACCGGGTCGTTGACGGGCGCCTGCATGAGCCGCCAGATGCCCTCCACGAGATCGGAGACGTACATGAAAGAGCGCGTCTGGGAGCCGTCGCCGTAGACGGTCAGTGGCTCGTTCAGCAGCGCCTGTCGCACGAAGGTCGGGACCGCGCGGCCGTCCGTGAGACGCATGCGGCTGCCGTAGGTGTTGAAGATGCGGACGATGCGTGTGTCGAGTCCGTGGACGCGGTGGTAGGCCATCGTCATGGCCTCGGCGAAGCGCTTCGCCTCGTCGTAGACGCCGCGGGGCCCCACCGGGTTGACGTTGCCCCAGTAGTCCTCCCGCTGCGGGTGCACCAGCGGGTCGCCGTAGACCTCCGACGTCGAGGCGAGGAGGAACTTGGCGCGGCGGGCCTTCGCGAGCCCGAGGGCCCGGTGGGTGCCGAGCGAGCCGACCTTGAGCGTCTGGATGGGCAGCTCGAGGTAGTCGATGGGCGAGGCGGGGCTCGCGAAGTGGAGCACGTAGTCGACGCCGCCCTTGATCGAGATGAAGTTGGTCACGTCGTACTCGACGAAGATGAAGCGCGGGTCCTGGATGTGGGCAATGTTGTCGAGCGAGCCCGTCAGGAGGTTGTCCATGCAGACGACCTCGCAGCCCTTCCCCAGGAGGAAGTCGCAGAGGTGCGAGCCGATGAACCCCGCGCCGCCCGTGACGAGGACCCGCACGCGGGCGCCCTCAGGCCGGAAGGACGGGTTTCCGTCCGACCGAGTGGTACTCGAAGCCGAGCCTGCGCATGCGCTCCGGCTCCCAGAGGTTGCGCCCGTCGAAGACCACGGGACGCTTGAGCAGGCCGCGCAGCCGCTCGAGGTTGAGGTACTTGAACTCGTTCCACTCCGTCACCAGCACGACCGCGTCCGCGCCCTCGGCCGCCTCGTAGGGCGAGTCGCTGAAGGTGACGCCGGCCGGCAGGAGTCGCTTGGCGTTCTCCATGGCCGCCGGATCGTAGGCGCGGATCCTGGCGCCGGCCGCGTGCAGGAGCTGGACGACCTCCACGCTCTTGGCCTCGCGCATGTCGTCGGTATTGGGCTTGAAGGCCAGACCTAGGACCGCGACCGTCTTGTCGTCGAGGGGCCCCAGGGTTTTGACGACGGTCTCGACCAAGTGCGCGGCCCGCTCTCGGTTGATCTCCGCGACCGAGCGCAGGAGCTTGAAGTCGTAGCCGAGGCGGCCGGCCGTGTGGATGAGCGAGTCCACGTCCTTGGGGAAGCAGGAGCCTCCGTAGCCCAGCCCCGCCTGGAGGAACGCCCCGCCGATGCGCGGGTCGAGCCCCATGCCCTTCATGACCTGCGTCACGTCTGCGCCGGCCGCCTCGCAGATGTTGGCGATGGCGTTGATGAAGGAGATCTTGACGGCGAGGAAGGCGTTCGACGCGTACTTGATGACCTCCGCCGCCGGCAGATCGGTGATGATCATGGGCCGCTCGAGCGGCGCGTAGAGCTCGACGAGCGTCATCGCGACCTGATGGGTGGGCGCGCCGATGACGATGCGATCGGGCCGCAGCGTGTCCTCGATGGCCGAGCCCTCGCGCAGGAACTCGGGGTTCGACACGACGTCGAACTCGACCGGGCGCGGCTGGTGGCGCCCGATGACCTCGCGGACGAGCTCGCCCGTGCCGACCGGGGCCGTGGACTTGTTGACGACCACCTTGTAGCGGTCCATCGAGCGGCCGATCTCGGCCGCGACCGCCTCGACGTGCGAGAGGTCGGTCTCGCCGCTGTCCTTGGGCGGCGTGCCGACGGAGATAAAGATCACGTCCCCATGGCGGATGCCCGCGCCCAGGTCGGTGGTGAACGACAGCCGCCGGTCCTCCACGTTGCGCGCGACCATCTCCTCGAGGCCCGGCTCGTAGATGGGCATGCGCCCGGCCTTGAGGGCGTCGATCTTGGCGCGGTCGTTGTCCACGCAGACCACGTCGTTGCCCAGGTCGGCGAAGACCGCCCCGGTGACGAGCCCGACATAGCCTGTGCCGACGACGCAGATGTTCATGGGTGCGCGCTTGCGAGCGTCCTAGGATACCAAACGGGGGCCCCGGAGGCCAATTCAGACCCTTCCCCGCTTCCTCTCAGAAGAGACGCCAGACGAGGCGCTCGGCGACCATCCCGGCGAAGAGCAGGAGCAGGTAGAAGTTCGAGAAGAGGAAGAGCTTGAGCCACCCGCGCTGGTCGTGTGGCTCGCGGGCAAACTTGACGGCGAGCCACATGAGCCGCCCGCCGAGCAGCGCCGCGATCACGAAGCTGACCGGCCCGCCGACGCCGAAGGTCGGCGCCGCAAGAGACCACGCGGTCAGCCCCGAGGCGTAGAGCAGGATGAGCCGCGCTGTGCCCTCGACGCCGACGACCTCGCTGACCATGGGGAAGCCGCCCGAGGCGTAGTCGGCGCGGTAGCGGAGCGAAAGCGCCCAGAAGTGGGGCATCTGCCAGAGGAAGAGAATGCCGAAGAGGATGATGGCGCCGGCGTCGGTCAAGCTGCCGCCCGCCGCGACCCAACCGATGACGGGCGGGATCGAGCCTGGGATGGCGCCCGGTACGGCGGCGAAGGGCGAAGTCGGCTTGAGCCACGGCGTGTAGACCCCGTTGTAGAAAACCGCCGCAATGACCCCGAGCACGCCCGCAGTGCGGCCGATGCCGAGCCACAGCACAACCGCGCCCCCGGCTGTGGCAAGGGCGGCGAAGGCGAGGCCCTGGGCGTGAGAGAGGCGCCCCGAGGGCAGCGGGCGGTTCGCCGTGCGCGCCATCAGCGCGTCCTTGTCGCGCTCCTGCACCTGGTTGAGGGCCGACGCGCCCGAGGAGAGCAGCATCACGCCCGCCAGCACGACGAGGCCGTGCGCCCAGGGGAAGTCGACGCCGAGCGGCGCGCGCAGCATGAAGCCGGCCGCCGCCGACACCAGCACGAGCAGCACGATGCCGAACTTGGACAGCTCCGCGTAGGCGCTCACGCGCTCGCCGAGGCCTGTGGCCGCCCACGCGCGGGCGGTCGAGCTTAAAGCCCTAGGAGGCACGGGCGACCCCGCCGTTGATCTCGCCTGTCCGGGCTTCCGCGCCCCGCGCGACGGTAATCCACCCCTCGGCGTGCGCCGAGAGCCAGACGAGCACTCCCCACAGCGCGTAGGCGACCACGGCGTGCGCCGCGCGGAGCGGCACGGCCAGCCCTCCGAGCACGGCCATGATCCCCAGCGCCACCTGCAGGACGGCGAGCACCGCCGCCGCCGCCGCGGGCCTTGCCAGCGCCGTGCGCCGCGCCGCCAGTGCTAAGTGGACGAAGAGCCCGAGGAGCACCACGCCGAGCCACCGGTGGATCCAGTGAATTCCGCTCTCCCAGTGGTGCGGAAGGAGGCTGCCGCTGCAGAGCGGGAAGTCGGGGCAGGCGAGCCCCGCGCCCGCGTGGCGCACGTAGCCGCCGAGCGCCAGCTGGAGGAGGAGCGCCGCCAGGCCGGCCATGGCCAGCCGTTTGAGCCGCGCCGGCACCGGGGGGTGCGCCCGCGTGCCCTCGGCCAGGATGATGAGCCCGGCGAGGATCAGGAGCGCGTTCACGAGGTGGGCGGTGCTCACGAGATCAGGCAGCTTGAAGAGCACCGTCACGCCGCCCAGGCCGATCTGTGCCGCGAGGAGGGCGACCAGGATGAGGCTCAAGCGTCGCGGCGCGCGCGCCGTCGTGCGCCGCCACGTCAGGACCACGGTCACGAGCAGCAGCAGGGTGAACGGGATGGCCTTGAGCCGGTGGCTGAACTCGATCAAGACCTGGGTCTCGGCGGGCGGCAGGAGGCGCCCGTGGCAGAGCGGCCAGTCGGGGCAAGCGAGGCCGGAGCCGGTGGCGCTCACGATGTTGCCCATGGTCATGAGAAGGGAGAGGGCGACGATGGCCGCCCATGTCCAGGCGCGCGGCGGGCAGGCGCGCGGCGGGCTACCTGCCATGCGAGGCTCCGAGCGGGGCGATGGCGCCGTCCTGGCCACCGGCGGCCTGCCAGCGGAAGAAGACGACGCTGATCGCGATCAGGAAGGCGAGCCCCCCGGGGATCCACATGATGAGGCCGCCCAGGTGCTGGTCGGTGTGCGGTGTGAGCGCCTCCCACACCCGGGGCGCCGCAGCGTAGTAGGGGTACAGCACGGTTCCGGCCATCGTGATGAAGATCGAGACGACGACCATGGGCAAGCCGACCACGAACAGGTACAGCATCTGCACGGGATAGGGCGCGCGCGGCAGCTCGGGCGAGGGCGACACGACCGGCCACCACAGGAGGACCGACACGACCATGATCATCAGGTGCTGGACGATGTGCACGCCGTGGTGGTCCATCGCCAAGTTGTAGAGCGGCGGCAGGTGCCAGGCCACGAGCACGAGATTGAAGCTCGCGAACGCGCCCGAGGGCCGCGTCAGGCGCCGTCCGAGGCGCAGCACCCGCGGGTGCTGCAGGAGCGGCGAGAGCATCCAGCCCGGCGTGCCGTAGAGCAGGAGCGGCGGCATGGCGAAGACCAGCAGGAGGTGCTGCACCATGTGCGCGCTGAAGAGGTAGTAGTCCGAGAGGTCGTGGAGCGGTCCGGTCAGCGAGCCCAACAGCACCGCGAGCCCCGCGAAGAAGGAGACGACCTGGACGCCTTTCACGGGCCGACCCTGGGCGCGCCCGCGGCGGAGCGCGGCCACGTACAGGCCGCCCAGCGCCGCGACGCCCGCGACGACGGTGGGATCGGGGTGCCACGCGGTCCAGTCAAAGCCGTCGGGGCCGAGGGGCGGCGGCCCCGCGGGCCCGGGCACTAGGTGCGCCATGCTTCTACCCGCGCGCGAGCAGGACGTAGGCGCTGAAGAGCGCCATGATGGCGAGGATGATACACATGGCGATGAGCAGCGGGCCGACGAAGAGCACGGTCAGGAGCTTGTTGTCGTAGCGCAGGTGCATGAAGAAGGCGACCACCAGCCCGAACTTGAAGACCGAGAAGACGAGGAGCAGCGCGACCAGGGCGTGGCTCGGGAGGCCTGGCACGTACAGCGCGCCGATCTCGATGGCCGTGAGAATGCCCAACACCACGGCCACCCGGATATAGGTCTGGACTGTGGCATGGCCCCCGCCCGGGGCGTGGGCTTCTGCGGGAGCGGCGTGGCTCGAATCCATAACCCTCGACCTCCTACGGGATCAAGTAGATGAGGGTGAAGATGGCGATCCAGACGATGTCCACGAAGTGCCAGTACAGCCCGCAGATTTCGACCTTGAGCGAGTCCTGCGGACCGAGCTTCCCGCGCCGCGCCAGCACCCAGAGTGACAGCAGCCAGATGACGCCGCCCGTGACGTGGGCGCCGTGGAAGCCCGTCAGCACGAAGAAGGTCGAGCCGAAGAGGTTCGTCTGGAGCGTCAGGCCCAGGTGGACGAAGTGCGTGAACTCGAAGATCTGGAAGCCGACGAAGCCCGCGCCTAACACCGCCGTCACGAAGAGCCAGATCTTGCCCCACTTCATGTCGTTGCGCTGGACTGCGGCCAGCGCCAGCACCATCGTCAGGGACGACATGAGGAGATCGAAGGCGCTGACCGAGGTCAGCGGGATGTTCAGGATCTCGTGGGGGCCCGGTCCGTTGATGCTCTTGCCCTTGTAGGCCAGGTAGGTGCCGATCAAGGAGCCGAAGAACATGCACTCGGAGCCGAGGAAGGCCCACATCCCCATCTTGCGATGGTCGAGCCCCGTGCAGCCGATGTTCGGGTCGTGCGCGGCGGCGGCGTGCTCGGCGGCCATCAATGATGCCCTCCCGCGGGCGGCCCCACGTCCGTTTGATGATGGTACTCGAGCATGAACCGGACCATGCAGTACAGGGTCAGGAAGCCGCCCACGATGACCTGGTAGATACTGACGAGGACGCCCGACATCATCACGAAGAAGGCGCCCGCCAAGAGGATGGGCCAGTAGGACGGCGGCGGCATGTGGATGGACGCGGGATCCGCTGCCGGTGTGATGACGGGCTTCCTCGGCGGCGTGCCGTGGCCGTCGCCGTACTTCTGCGCCCAGAAGTCGTCGCGATCGTGGACCACCGGCACGGTGGCGAAGTTGTACACGGGCGGCGGCGAGGGGATGGTCCATTCCAGCGTGCGCCCGTCCCACGGATCGGCCGGCGCGGGGGCGCCCGAGCGCGTGGTCGTGATCACGTTCCAGATGAAGACCAGGAAGGAGAGCACGATGACGAGCGCGCCGATCGTGGCGATCAGGTTCCAGAAGTTCCAGCCGAGGTCGGGCGCGTACGTGTAGATCCGCCGCGGCATCCCGACGAGCCCCAGGAAGTGCATCGGGAAGAACGTGACGTTGAAGCCGATCATCATCAGCCAGAAGTGCAGCTTGCCCAGCCGCTCGTCGAGCAGCTTGCCGAAGATCTTCGGCCACCAGTAGTAGACGCCCGAGAAGAGCCCGAAGATCGAGCCCCCGAACAGCACGTAGTGGAAGTGGGCGACGATGAAGTAAGAGTCGGTCTGCTGCAGGTCCACCGGCGGGGAGGCGTGCATGACGCCCGAGAGGCCCCCCAGGGTAAACATGGCGATGAAGCCGAGCGAGAAGTAGAGCGCGCTCGCGAAGTAGATCCTGCCGCCCCAGAGCGTGCCGATCCAGTTCAGGATCTTCACCCCCGTCGGCACGGCGATCAGCATGGTGGAGATGGAGAAGGCCGCGTCGGCGACGGGGCCCATGCCCACCGAGAACATGTGGTGGCTCCACACGCCGAAGCCGAGGAAGCCGATCATGATGCCGGAGTAGATGACCACGGGCGCGCCGAAGAGTGGCTTGCGCGAGAACGTCGGCAGCACCTCGGACACGATACCCATGGCGGGCAGGATCAGGATGTAGACTTCGGGGTGGCCGAAGATCCAGAAGAGGTGCTGCCAGAGCAGCGGGTCGGCGCCGCCGGCCGGGGCGAAGAAGAGCGTGCCGAAGAGGCGGTCGAACATCAGCAGGATCAGCGCCACCGTGATGGCCGGAAAGGCCAGGACGACCAGGAACTGCACCACGAAGCTCATCCAGACGAACAGCGGCATGCGCATGAGCGTCATGCCGGGGGCGCGCATGTTGATGATGGTCACGATGAAGTTGAAGCCGGCCATCAGCGAGGAGATGCCGAGCACCTGCAGGCCCAGCATCCAGAAGTCGATGCCGTGGCTGGGCGAGAACTGGGCCGAGGTCAGGTTCGCGTACCCGAACCAGCCGCCGTCGGGCACCGCGCCCACGAGGAAGCTCAGGTGCAGCAGCAGGGCGCCCGAGAAGAAGACCCAGTAGGACAGCGCGTTCAGCCGCGGGAAGGCCACGTCCCGGGCGCCGATCAGAAGCGGGATCATGTAGTTGAAGAAGGCGGCGCCCAACGGCATGATCGCCAGGAACACCATGGTGGTCCCGTGCATGGTGAACAGCTCGTTGAAACGCTGGGCGCCGACGAGCGTGCCGTCGGGATGCGCCAGCTGCAGGCGCATGATCACGGCCTCGATCCCTCCCACCAGGAAGAAGAAGAAGGCCGAGACGCCGTAGAGCTGCCCGATGCGCTTGTGGTCCACGGTCGTGATCCAGGACCAGAGCACACTCCCGGCGGTCAGCTTCTTCGTCCCGGTCATGTACGCCGCGTGTGTCGCCATGAGGATCCTCTTATTTCAGGCTCAGGAGATAGGCGGCGAGCGCCTTGGGCTGCTCGCCCCGCATGCCCAGGTCCGGCATCAGGACGCCCGGCTTCATGTGGCCCGGGTTCTCAATCCACCTGGCCAGGTTCCCCGGCGTGTTCGCCATCAGGTTGGCGCCCATGCTCTTCCGGCTGCCGAAGTGCGTCAGGTTGGGTCCCAGCACCCCGCCCGAGACGCCCGCGATCGTGTGGCAGCCCACGCAGGCCGACTGGGAGAAGAGCTCCTGGCCCTTCTGCGCGAGAGGATCTGTGGGCTGGACTGGCGGCTCCTGCTGGCCGGCCACCCATTTCTCGAAGTCGGTCTTGCTGTGGACGATGACGCGGAAGCGCATGTTGGCGTGCGACATGCCGCAGTACTCGGCGCACTGGCCGGGGTACTCGCCCGGCTCGTCGGGCGCCAGCGTGATGCGGTTGACCCGGCCGGGCACCACGTCCCGCTTGCCGCCCAGCTGGGGCATCCAGAACGAGTGGATGACGTCGGGGGCGTGGAGGTTGAAAGCAACCGTTTGTCCAGCCGGAAGATGCAGCTCGTTGGCCGTGACGATCTTGAGGTCGGGGTACTTGAACTCCCACCACCACTGCCTCCCACTCACGTCCACCCGCAATGACGTCGCCGGGGGCGCCGCCTGCGTCTCGAAGATGACGGGGATTGTCGGGATGGCGAAGATCAGCAGGACGACCGCGAAGGCGATGGTCCAGGAGACCTCGAGGAGCGTGTGGCCGTGGACCTGCTTCGGGATCGGCTGGCCGGGCTTCTCGCGGAAGTGGACGCAGACCCAGAGGAGCGCGCCCTCGACCACGATGCCGATGCCGAGCGTCCACCATGAGATCAGCATGAAGATCTCGTGGGTCATCCGGCCGAACCCGGACTTCGGCCTGACGGTGGTCATGGGCGAGTCCCACAGCGACCACCCGCAGGAGGAGAGCAGCAGTGCGACGGCCAGCAGCAGGAGCGCCGTGGGGATGCGGGAGAGGAGGCTCTTTCGCATAGGGTCCTTTACCTGGGTGGTACGCCCGGATCCGGGGCGGGGGCCGTGACGGCGGAGGCCGCCGCCGGACGCTGCACGTCGAAGACGGCCACCCAGCTGCGGGCGGCCAGCACGAGCACGATGATGACCGGGATCGAGGTCCATAGGACGTCGGAGCGCCGCCGGCGACGCCCGGGCGTATGCGCCCGGCGGTAGCGCATGACGTAGACGAAGGAACGGGCCTGAGCGGCCAAGAACACGGTCAGCACGACGGCCAGCAGCAGGTGCGTTATGGTCGGCACAGCCCCCTCGGTGCGGTGATCGAAGCGTCCGCCCGGCAGTCTACTTGAGGGAGACGGGAAAGCCAAGTGGGAAATTTCACAATGCGCCGAGCGCCCTGCTCGCGCGCGCGCTGGATTTAGAAGGACCACTCGGTAGAGAGCCTCACGCGCAGCTGGTCGATCTCCTCCGCCATGGCCGCGGCTGCTAGCCGGCCAGCCCGAGCAGAGTGTGCAGGAGCGCGTTGGCGCCCCGCTCAATGGCCCGCCAGTCGGAGGTCTCGTCTGGTCGGTGGCTGCGCCCGCCCTGCGAGGGGATGAAGAGCATGCCTGAGTCCGTCACCAGGGCGAGATTCTGAGCGTCGTGGCCCGCGCCGGAGGGCATTCGCTTGACCTTGAGCTTGAGCCCGGCCGCCGCGGCCTCCACGGCCCGCATGACGCGCGGAGCGCAGCGCGCGGGCTGGCTCCTGGAGATCGGGTTGATCGTCACCTTGAGCTTCCACTTCTTCGCGACCTGCTTGGCCAGGGCCAGGCACTGCCGCTCGAGCCGGGCCAATACCCTCGGGTCGAGCTCGCGCATCTCGTGGAGCAGGACGCAGCGGTCCGGCACGATGTTGGAGACGCCCGGGCCGACCTCGACCCGACCGAAGTTGGTGACGCTCTTGCCGCTGCCCTTCGTGATGATCAGCCGCCGCGCGCGCAGGGCATACTCGGCCGCCGCCATGAAAGCGTCCCGGCGCCAGGCCATGGGTGTGGTGCCGGCGTGGTCGGCCTGGCCCCTGAAGGTCACCCAGCTCCGGCGGTTGCCCACGATGCCCTCGACGACGCCGATGGGGATCTTCGCCGCCTCGAGGTGCGGACCCTGCTCGATGTGCAGCTCGACATAGGCCGAGAGCGTCTTGGGGTTGCAGCGCGCCTTGGGAGCGTCGTAGGCGTTGAAGCCCGCCCGCGCCATGGCGTCCACGAGCCGTTCGCCGTCAGCGGCACGGAGGCGCGGGATCTGCTTGGCGTCGAGTTTGCCGGCGAAGGCGCTCGAGCCGAAGAGCCCCGCGTAGCGCCCCTCCTCGTCGCTCCACGCGGCGACCATGAGCGGCAGCCGGGTGCGCGCGCCCGACTCGTGGATGGCCTGGAGACACTCGAGCCCGGCCAGGACGCCCAGCGCGCCGTCGAGCGGGCCGCCGTTGGGCACCGTGTCGATGTGTGAGCCCGTAACGACCGACCGGCCGCCGTTGCCGAGCCGGCCGAAGGTGTTGCCCGCCTCGTCCACCCAGGTGCTGAGCCCGGCTTCCTTCATCCGCCCCAGCAGCCAGGCGCGGGCCTCCTCGTGCGCCGGGCTCCAGCAGGAGCGGGTGATGCCACGGCCGTCCGGGTTGCGCCCGAAGCGCGAGAGGGCTTCGAGATGGGTCCGGAGGCGCGGCAGGGAGATCGCGAGCGGGGCGGCCATGGCGGGCCGCAGTATACCGCGAGCGCTTCTTGAGGGAAAACCCGCCGCGGATGCGGTCTTGACACCCTTCGCGGGCGGCCCGTATCATGGGAATGAATTGCCGTTCAGTCACGCTATCGGGTCTTGAAGTCCTCACCTCGAGGGAGGGTTTATGGATTTTGCGCTGACCCCGGAGCAGACATCTTTCCGGGATGAAGTCCGATCCTGGCTCGCGAAGAATCTGCCCAAGGACTGGAGTGACCGGATGCGGGTGGGGTCCGACGTGCCCCGGCCGGAGGTCTACGACTTCCTCCGCACGTGGCAGCGCAAGATGTACGACGCGGGCTTCATGGGCCTGACCTGGCCGAAGGACTACGGCGGCCGCGGGCTTACCTTCATGGAGGAGATGATCTTCCAGGAGCAGATCGCGCTCGCCAAGGCGCCCCCCGTGCTCAACATCCTGGCCATCGGCATGGCCGGTCCCACCATCATCGCCTACGGCACCGAGGAGCAGAAGCGGCGCTATCCGGCGAAGATGCTGTCCTGCGAGGAGATCTGGTGCCAGGGCTACTCGGAGCCCAACTCGGGCTCGGACCTGGCCTCGCTCCAGACGCGCGCAGAGAAGGTGGGCGACCACTACGTCGTCAACGGCCAAAAGGTGTGGACGTCCATCGCGCACCAGGCCGATTGGATGATGCTGCTGGCGCGCACCGACGGGAAGGCCGAGAAGCACAAGGGGATCACCTACTTCCTCCTGGACATGCACAGCCCGGGCGTGACCGTGAAGCCGCTCAAGCAGATTACCGGCGACGACGAGTTCAACGAGGTCTACTTCGACAACGTCAAGGTGCCCGAGGCCAATATCCTGGGCGGCCTCAACAACGGCTGGGCCGTGGGCATGACCACGCTGATGTACGAGCGGCTGGCCCTGGGCTTCGGCCTCCAGGTGCGGCTCCGGATCGCCCTCGACGGACTCGTGGACCTGGCCAAGCGCACGAAGAAGAACGGCGCGCCGGCCACACAGGACCCCAACGTGCGCCAGAAGCTGGCGCAGATGTGGATCGACACCGAAGTGTTCAAGTACACCGGGGCCCGCGCCGTCACCAAGCTGCTCAAGGGCGAGCTGCCCGGACCCGAGGCCTCGGCCGGCAAGATGATGTGGGTCGAGGGCCACCAGCGTCTCCAGGAGCTGGCCATGGAGCTCCAGGGCCCGTATTCCCAGCTCGGCCGGGGCAGCCGGTGGGCCGTGGACGGGGGCGTCTGGCAGTACAGCTACCTCCGCTCGCGCGCCAACTCCATCGAGGGCGGGACGACCGAGATCCAGAAGAACATCATCGGCGAGCGTGTGCTCGGCCTTCCGAAAGGCTAGATCATGAACTTTGGGTTCAACGAAGAGCAGGAGCTGCTGCGGAGCACCGCGCGGAAGTTTTTCGACAACGAGTGCGCCTCGGAAACCGTCCGCAAGCTCATGGACGGCCCCGAAGGCATGACGCCCGACCTCTGGAAGAAGATCGCCGAGCAGGGGTGGACCGGGCTCATCTTCCCCGACGAGCACGGCGGCATGGGCCTGGGCTTCGTGGACCTCGTGGTGCTGATGGAGGAGATGGGCCGCTCGGTCGTGCCCGGACCGTTCTTCTCTACCGTGCTGCTGGGAGGCCTCGCCATCCGCGAAGCGGGCACCGACGCTCAGAAGAAGGCGTGGCTGCCGAAGATCTCCTCGGGCGATGCGCGCGCGACGCTCGCCTGGATGGAGCCCTCCGCCGAGCTAGGCGCCGGCGGCATCACGCTCCAGGCGGCGGCCAAGGGCGCAGGCTTCACGTTGGACGGCACCAAGCTCTTCGTCCACGACGCCCACACCGCCGACGTGATCGTCGTCGCGGCCCGTACGTCCTCCGGGCAAAATCCCCCAGCGGGCGGGCAAAATCCCCCAGCGGGCGGGCAAAATCCCGAAGACGGCGTGTCCCTCTTCCTCGTTCCCAAGGGCACGCCCGGCTTGAGCGTCACGCTCCTGCCGACCATGGACCAGACGCGCAAGCTCTGCGAGGTCGGGCTCAAGGACGTCGCGCTCGGGGCCGATGCGCTCATGGGGCAGGCCGGCTCGGGCTGGGCGCCGCTTGCCCGCGTCATCGACCGGGCCACGGTCGCCCTCTGCGCCGAGATGTGCGGCGGCGCGCAGAAGGTGCTGGAGATGACGGTCGAGTACGCGAAGATCCGGCAGGCCTTCGGCCGGCCCATCGGCTCCTACCAGGGCGTCAAGCACAAGGCCGCGGACATGCTGGTGGACGTCGAGAACAGCAAGTCGATCACGTACTACGCCGCGTGGGCCATGGACGAGGGCGTGCCTGAGGGCCAACTCGCAGTCAGCATGGCGAAGGCGTATGTCTCGGACGCCTACCGCCGGGTCTCCGGCGCCGGCATCCAGCTCCACGGCGGCATCGGGTTCACCTGGGAGCACGACCTGCACCTCTACTTCAAACGGGCCAAGGGGTCGGAATTCACCTTCGGCGACGCCACGTGGCATCGCGAACGGGTGGCCCAGTTGGTCAACCTCTAGGATGCAGGCCGCCGATAAGGGCCCATCTGCTTCGTTGGCGCCCTCGGCTGCATGCTCAACGTACAGGAGTACGCCTCGCATGCAGCCATCGGGCGCCGCCTCGCATCTGGGCCCTTCTCGACGGCCTGCCGGGTAATTGAGTGGGACGGATCCGAGAGCGGTTCGGCAAGTGGATCCGTCGGGGCGCCGACCCGGCGCCTCCCAAGAATCCCCTGCTATTCGCCGGCCATGAAGAGATCCAGGACATCGCGCGCCAGATGGCGCGCACCAAGGTCGAGCTCGATCGATCCATCCTGACGCTCAGGAGCTGGGCCCGCGACCTCTCCCGCCGCGTGGCCGAGAGCGGGGGGCGGCTCGACCAGGGCCACGACCTTCGCTCGCTGGGCGAAACCGTGGGCGGTCTCGCGCACAACTTCAACAACTCGCTCGCGGCCATCCTGGCCTACACCGAGCTGCTCCTCCGCGACGCGCCCAAGGAGTCGACCGGCCACCGCCGGCTCGTGGTCGTCCGCGAAGTTGCGCTCGAGGCGTCGGCGACGGTGCGGCGGCTCCAGGATTTCGTCTCGCGCCAGCCGGAGGTCGCCTTCGGTCCCGTCGGTCTCCCGGCCGTCATCCAGGAAGCCCTCGACCTGACGGCGCCACGCTGGCGCGACGACGCCGAGCGCCGCGGCGTCGTCATCACCGTCACGCAGGACATGGAAGCGCTGCCGCCCGTCGAGGGCATCGCCTTCGAGCTGCGCGATGCTCTCGTGCGCCTTATCCTCAACGCCGTCCAGGCCATGCCCGAGGGCGGCACGCTCGGCATCCGCGCCGCCAGCGAAGAGTCGGGCTGGATCGTCATCGAGGTGCACGACACGGGTATCGGCATGACCGAAGAACACTCGCGCCTCGTGGCCAACCGCGCCCTTGAAAAGGCCCCGACGGACCGCGGGGGCCGAGGGCTGGCCGAGGTCGCCGAGATCATCGAGCGCCACGGCGGCAGCATGAGCATCGAGAGCGAGCCGGGTCGAGGCACGGTCGGCCGGCTGCGCCTGCACGCGAGCCGCTTCCAGATCATCCCGCCCACCGAGGGCGTCGTGGCGCCCGTGCACCCGGAGCAGGCCTCCCGGATCCTGCTCGTGGACGACGACCCGCGTCTGCTCACCGTCCTCTCCGACATGCTCCAGTCCTACGGGCACGCCGTCACCACGGCCGCCAAGGGCGAGGAGGCGGTGCAGATGTTCGACCCGACCCTGTACGACGTGGTCATCACGGACCTCGGCATGCCGCGCATGAACGGCTGGGAGGTCGCCGAGCGCATCAAGGCCCAGTCCCCCGAGACGCCGGTGTTCCTCCTGACGGGCTGGGGGGAGAGCGTTGCCGCTCACGAAGGCAGCCAGTTCGTGGACCGCGTGGTCGCCAAGCCGGTCTCCGCCGAAGCCCTGATGGAGCAGCTGGCCGAGCTGCACCGCACGCGCGCTCCGGCCCCGTGACCCCCGTCCGGCCCAAGCCCGCGTCGTCCGTCCTCCTCGTCCGCCAGGGGTCGCAGTCGCCGGCCGAGGTCTACATGATCCGCCGGCAGAAGAGCATGCGCTTCCTCGGCGGCTTCTACGCGTTCCCTGGTGGCAAGGTGGATCCCGAAGATGGCGAGCCCCAAATCTTGGCCCGCTGCCGCGGCATCACGGCGGCCCAGGCCGAGCGGCTCGTGCCGTCGGAGGACGGCCTGCCGGCGCTGGCCTTCTGGGTGGCGGCGGCGCGCGAGCTGCTCGAGGAGACGGGTGTGCTGCCGGCCTTCGACGGGACGGGGCGCGCGGTCGCCTGGGCCGAGCCGGCCGCCGCAGGGCGGCTCGAGGCGTTCCGCGCCGCCCACATGGCAAAGCGCGCGCCGCTTGCCGCGCTGCTCGCCGCGGAGGGCTGGTACCTCGATCTCGGACCCTTCCGCTACCTCTCGCACTTCATCACGCCGCCCTCGAGCCCCATCCGCTTCACGGCGCGCTTTTTTCTCGCCCCCGTTCCCGTGGGCCAGAGCCCGCGCCTCTTTCGCGAGGAGGCCTCGGAGAGCTTCTGGATCGACCCGGCCGAGGGCTTCCGTCGCCACCGGAGCGGGGAGTGGGCCATGGCAGAGCCGGCCGACTGCGGCTTGGGCTACCTCGCCCAGTTCGACGGTCTCGAGTCCGTATGGGCCGCCCACGCCGACGGCAGGCACAAGTTCCACGGCATCCTCGACCGCGTCCAGGCAGCCGGCGTGGAGATCCGGAGAGGCGCCGACGGCCGGACGCCCGCCGCGCCTTGACAGGCGCATGCCCCAAAGGCTTACTCTGACGGCCCATGGCTGATCTCGCCGTCGATAACGCCGCGTCCGCCTTGATCGACCACCCGCTCGCCGAGGGACTGGGCTCGCGCGCGGCCATCGTGACGCCCGGGAAGTCGTGGACGTACGGCGAGCTCCAGGCCCTGACGGACCGCGCAGCGCATGGGCTCCGCCGGCTGGGCGTCGAGCCCGAGCAGCGGGTGGCGCTCCTCATGCCCGACGGCGTCGAGTTTGCCGCCGCGTTTTTCGCCACGCTCAAGCTGGGCGCCGTCGCCGTCCCGCTCAATACGCGCGCGGCCGCCGGGGACTTGGGCGTCATCCTGGACGACTGCCGGGCCAAGGTCCTGGTCGCGGACCGTGATCTCAGCAAAGCGCTCGGCCCCGCCGTGCAGGGGCGCGCCGTCGATTTCGAGAGCCTTGCCGGCGGGGCGCCCGCCGGACCGGTCGCGCCCGAGCCCGTGGGGCAGGACGCCATGGCCGTCTGGCTCTACACCTCCGGCACGACGGGCACCCCCAAGGCGGCCGTTCACTGCCACCGCACGCTGCTGGCCGGCCACCACTACGGCGCGGACGTGCTGGCTATCGGTCCCGGCGACCGGGTTTTCGCGACCTCCAAGCTCTTCTTCGCCTACGCCCTCGGCAATGCGCTCGCCCTGCCGCTCTACGCGCGCGCGAGCGGCTTCCTTCACCCGGCCTGGGCGGAGGCTCCGGTCGTGCTCGAGGTGCTGCGGAGCTACCGGCCGACGCTCTACTTCTCGGTCCCGACGGTCTACGCGCGGCTCCTGCGGGCCGACCTGCCCGCGGACGCGTTTCGCTCGGTGCGCCTCTGCATCTCTGCGGGGGAGCGGCTTCCCGCCGAGGTCTACCACGCATGGAAGGAACGCTTCGGCGTCGAGATCCTCGACGGCATCGGCGCCACGGAGACGGTCTTCATGTTCGTCTCGAACCGCGCGGGGCGGAGCCGCGCGGGCTCGACCGGCACGCCGGTGGACGGAACGGAGGTCAAGCTCCTCGACGCGGCGGGACAGCCGGTCGCCGACGGCGAGCAGGGCGTTCTCTGGGCCAAGACGCCTTCGACCGCGGCTGGGTACTGGAAGCGGCTCGATCACTCGCGCCGCACCTTCGTCGGGGAGTGGTTCAGGACGGGCGACGTCTACGTCCGGGACGCGGACGGCTTCTACAGCCACTGCGGGCGCGAGGACGATTTCTTCAAGGTGGCAGGGCAGTGGGTCGTGCCCGGCGAAGTCGAGGCGGTACTGATGAAGCACCCCGGCGTCCTCGAGGCGGGCGTGGTCGGCGCCGAGGAGGCTTCGGGGCTGATCAAGCCCTTCGTCTTCATCGTGCCGCGGGACGCCACCGTCGAGGCGGCCGCGCTCCAGGTCGAGCTCATGCGGCACGCCGAACAGCTCCTGCCGAGCCACCAGCGGCCGCGCGAGATCCGCATCGTCGCCGAGCTGCCCCGCACCGCCACGGGCAAGCTCCAGCGCTTCAAGCTCAAGGAGTACGTTCATCCCGATGCGTAGCCATGCGCCCCATGCTTAACCACGTGCCCCATGCTTAACCACGTGATAGACATCAAGGTGCGCTGGTCCGAGGCGGACCCGGCCGGGATCGTGTTCTACCCGCGCTTCTTCGAATGGTTCGACCTGGCCACGGAGTCGCTCTTCGAATCGCACGGGCTGCCATGGGCGGAGATCTTTCCCAAGTACCGCGTGGTGGGCGTGCCTATCGTCGAGTCTGGCGCGCGCTTCGGCTCGCCCGTGCGCTACGGCGAGCTGGTGCGGATCCGCTCCACCGTGAGCGAGGTCCGTGACAAGACGTTCCGCGTGGAGCACGAGGTCTCGGTCGGCGAGCGCCACTGCGCCACCGGCTTCGAGGTGCGCGCGTGGGTCGCCAGGCCCGAGGAGCCCGGCGGGCGACTCGCGGCCACGCCGTTTCCGGAGGAGATCGTGGCGAGGCTCAAGGGACAGGGAGGCCTCTACGCATGATTGGAACCATGGCTGGTGTCTATCTGTCAGCTCACACGCCGCGCTACTGCACGCTCGAGGCCGCCGTCGAGGGGAAGCTCGCCTCGGAGGTGTTCAGGCCGGTCCGCGACGGACTTGTCGCGCAAGGCAAGGAGGTCGCGAGAGCCCGCCTCGACGTCATGGTCGTCAACTCCTGCCACCTGATCACTACGTTTCCGACCGTGGTGGACGGGACGCCGCGCCATCGAGGCGTGCTGACGGCGCAGGAGGCGCCCGAGATCATCCACGGCGTCGCCTACGACTACCCCGGCGACTACGAGCTGGCGGCGGCCATCGTCGCCCGCGGCAAGGCGGCTGGGCTCCAGTGCGTGCTGGCCAACGACGTCCACTATCCGCTCGACTACGGCACGGTCATGCCCATGGTCTGCTACCTCGATCGCGCGCAGGCGCTGCCGATGGTGCCGGTCTCGGTGTGCCTGGCGGCCGATCTCAAGGAATCCTTCGAGTGGGGACGCCACATCGCTCGAGCCGCGCGGGAGAGCGGGAAGCGCGTCGGCTTCGTCGCGAGCGGCAGCGTCTCTCACAAGCTCGTCCGCGGACCCGAAAAGGGGCCCACGCCCGGCGACGAGGAGCTCGACCACCGCCTGGCCAAGATGCTGGCCGCCGGCGAGTACCGCCAGGCCTGGGAGTGGCTACCCGAGTTCGCCGAAGCCGCCGAGCCCGAGATGGGAGGCCGGCACCTGGCCATGATGTTGGGGGCTATCCTCGAGGCCGCGCAGGGCTTCGAGGCGACGGTCCACGCCTACGGCCCGTCTTCTGGGAGTGGCAACTATGTCATCTCGCTGCTTGCTCGTGACGGACGGCCCTAGTAGTCTTGTGCCAAATTGCTCCAATGAAGGAGGAGGCATCATGAAAGCAGTCACGCGTCGGAAATTCCTCGCCACAGCAACGGTGGCGGCAGCCGGAGCCGCGGCCGGGCCATGGGTGCGGCGGGCCCAGGCCCAGGCGGGGACCACCATCACGGTCGGAGTGGTCCTGCCGTACACGGGTGTCTACGCCGAGCTCGGCGTGAGCATCACCCAGGGCATGAAGCTGGTCTTCGCACGCGAGAACGACAGGGTCGCGGGGCGCAAGATCCTGATGATCCAGGAAGACGACGAGATGAAGCCGCCGGTGGGGATCCGCAAGATGGAGAAGCTCATCGAGTCGGACAAGGTCGACATCCTGACCGGGCCAGTGCACAGCGGAATCCTCATGGGCATGCGTGACAAAGTCCACAGCACCAAGACCATCCTCATCGTCTCCAATGCGGGCGCGGACGCGATCAGCCGGGAGCGCTGCTCCAGGTGGATCTTCCGCGCGTCCTTCTCGAACTGGCAGCCGAATTTCCCGATGGGGACGTGGGTGGCGAAGAACGTGGCCAAGGAGGCCTACATCGCCGCGCCGAACTACCAGGCCGGCAAGGATCAGCTCGGCGCGTTCAAGGAATCCTTCGTCGCCGCCGGAGGCAAGATCATCGGGGAGGACTACCCCAAGCTCGGCGAGACCGACTACGCGCCGTACCTGACCAAGATCAAGCAGTCGGGCACCAAGGCCGTGTATGCCTTCTTCTCGGGCACGGACGCCGTCAACTTCGTGAAGCAGTACGATCAGTTCGGTCTCAAGAAGACGGCCAAGCTGACCGGCGCGGGCTTTCTCACCGAGCCGGATGTCCTGCCGGCCCAGGGGCAGTCGGCGCTCGGGATCATCACGGGCCACTTCTTCTCGCCGCTCCTCGACAACCCGGTCAACAAGAAGTTCGTCAAGGACTTCAGGGCGCAGTACGGCGGCAAGGTGCCGGACGGCTTCGCCTGCCAGGGGTACGACACCGCCGAGGTGATCATCCGCTCGCTCAAGGCGGTCGACGGCAACACGCAGGACAAGGACAAGTGGGTGGACGCCATCGCGAAGGTCGAGTTCGACAGCCCGCGCGGCCGCTTCCGCTTCGATCCCAAGACGCACAACGTGATCCAGCCCTTCATCTACATCCGCGAGGTGAAGGAGACGGCGCTCGGCTTGAACAACGTGCCGTTCGACAAGGTCGCCAACGTGATCGACCCCGGCACCGGCTGCACCCTGCCGGCCTGATGGAGCCCTGGGAGGAGGGGCCCGCGCGCCCCTCCTCCCGCATCACCCCCGCTCGTGGCCTTCGTCCCTGACTTCTTCGGCCAGGCGCTGAACGGCCTGGCATACGGTGTCCTGCTCTTCCTCCTATCGGTCGGCCTCACCCTCATCTTCGGCATGCTCGACATCGTCAACCTCGCCCACGGCTCCTACTACATGCTGGGCGCCTACGCCGGGCTGACACTCATCGCGGTGACGGGCAACTTCTGGCTCGCCCTCCTCGTCGCGCCGCTCGCCGTCGCGCTGATCGGCGCCGCCATCGAGCGGACCTGCCTCCGCCCACTCTACCGCCGTGGCCCGCTGGACCAGGTGCTCCTGACCTTCGGGCTCATCTATGTCTTCGAGGACCTGGTCAAGTGGATCTGGAGCGGGCGCATTCGCTCGATCCCCACGCCGGCGCTCTTCTCAGGCTCGGTCACGATCTTCGGCGCCACCATCCCGTCCTACAGACTCTTCGTCATCGTCTTCGGCCTGGCGATCGCCGTGGCGCTGTGGGCGCTCATCGAGAAGACGCGGCTCGGCGCCATCATCCGCGCGGGCGTGTTCGACTCCGAGATGACGGCGGGCATGGGCATCAACATCGACCGCGTGTTCACGGGCGTCTTCGCCTTCGGCGCCGCGCTGGCGGGACTCTCGGGTGTCATCGCGGGACCGATCCAATCGGCCTATCCCCCGATGGGCGCCTCGATCCTGGTGCCGGCGCTCATCGTCGTCGTGGTCGGCGGCCTCGGCAGCCTCAAGGGGTCGCTGGCGGGCAGCCTCATCATCGGCCAGGCCGAGACCTTCGGGAAGGTGTGGCTGCCGGGCGCGTCGATGCTGATGATCTACGTCGTGATGGCGCTCATCCTCCTCTTCCGCCCGCAGGGACTGTTTGGGCGGGCGCTCAAGTGATGGCTCGTGGTGTTGGCTTCGCTACGCTCGTGGCGATCGTCGCCGCTTTCCCGCTCTTTGCCGGCAACTACCCGGTCAAGCTCCTCCAGGAGATCCTGATCTGGGGCATCTTCGCCATGAGCCTCGACCTCCTCATGGGATACGCGGGCATGGTGTCCTTCGGGCATTCCGCGTTCTTCGGCATCGGCGGCTACGTCGGGGCGCTGGCCCTGGTCACGTCGCCCGGCTTGGTCTCGGCTCTCCTGCTCCCGGCGCTCGCCGCCGCCGTGGGCGCGCTCGTGATCGGCTTCTTCTCGATCCGCGTGAGCGGCGTCTACTTCATCATGCTGACGCTCGCGTTCTCGCAGATGTTCTACGCGGTCGCATTTCAGGCCGCGTGGCTGGGCGCCGAAGACGGCCTCGTGGGCGTCCCGCGGCCGGCCGTGCTCGGCTGGAGCCTGGCGAGCCCCGCGGCATTCCACGTCTACCTCCTGGTGCTCGTGGGATTCTCGACGCTCTTCCTGTGGCGCATCGTCCGCTCGCCGTTCGGCCACGTGCTCCGCGGCATCCACGACAACGAAGGGCGCATGGAGGCGGTGGGCTATCCGGTCAACCGCTACAAGCTCCTGGCCTTCGTCATCGGCGGCACGGTGGCGGGCCTCGCCGGCTCGCTCTACGCCCAGCTCGTCGGCTCGATCTCGCCCGACGCGTTTCTGTGGACGACGTCGGGCGAGGCCCTCCTCATGGTCATCATCGGCGGTACTGGGACGCTCGGCGGCTCGATGCTTGGCGCCGCCGCCTTCATTCTTCTCCAGAGCATGGTCAGCTCATACACCGAGCGCTGGATGCTCATCCTCGGGCTGACCTTCGTCCTCCTCGTGCTCTTCGCGCCCGGGGGCATTCTGGGCGCGCTCCGCGGCCGCGTGGGGATCCGCTCGTGAGCGCTCCCGCCCCGCTGCTCGCCATCGGCGGCTTGACCCGCAACTTCGGCGCGCTGTCCGCGCTCGCCGGCGTGTCGCTCACCGTCGCGACGCGCGAGCGGCGCGCCATCATCGGGCCCAACGGGGCGGGGAAGACCACGCTCTTCAACGTGATCACGGGCCAGCTAGAGCCCTCCGCCGGCAGCATCCTCTTCGATGGCGAGCAGGTCGAGGGGCTCCCGCCGCACGTGCTCGCGCGCCGCGGGATGGGGCGCTCGTTTCAGAGGACTAACCTGTTCTCTAAGCTGAGCGTCCTGGAGAACCTTCGCCTGGCCGCCGCGGCCGACGGGCGCGGCAGCTATAACCTCATCGGCGGCGTCGAGCGGCTGCGGGCGCCGCTCGAGCGGGCGCGCGCAGCGGCCGAAGCGGTCGGACTCTCAGCGCGGCTCGACGAGATAGCGGGAAGGCTCTCCTACGGCGAGCAGCGCCAGCTCGAGGTCGGCGTGGTGCTGGCGACGGGACCCAAGCTCATGCTGCTCGACGAGCCGACGGCCGGCATGTCGCCCGAGGAGACCGGCCGCATGACGCGGATGCTCGAGGGGCTCCCGCGCGACGTGACCATGCTGATCATCGAGCACGACATGGACGTGGTCGCCTCCATCGCCGACCGCGTCACCGTCCTGCACTACGGCGAGGTCCTGACGGAAGGGACCTTCGACGAGGTCAAGAGAGATCCGAGAGTGTACGAAGTCTACCTGGGAAGCGCGTGATGCTCGAGCTCGACGCCATCCAGACCTACTACGGCGAGAGCCACATCCTGCACGGCGTGTCGATCCGGGTGGGCGAGGGCGAGGCCGTGGCGCTCCTCGGACGAAACGGCGCCGGCAAGACGACCCTCATCCGGAGCGTCGCCGGCTTCACGCCTCCCCGCGAGGGGCGCGTGGTCTTCGGCGGCCAGCCGGTGCACGCGTGGCCCGCGTACCGCATCGCGCGGCAGGGGCTGGCGCTGGTGCCCCAGGGG
>DASYVT010000147.1 GCA_035936835.1 Candidatus Methylomirabilota bacterium
TGGACCATGCCGAAGGCGGCGCGCCCGACGGCGCGCATGGTCAGCGCCGCGATCATCATCGGCACGATGCCGCCCAGGAAGAGGCCGATCACCACCTTGGCGTCGAGCAGGTCGATGGTCTTGAGCGCGACGGACTCGGTATACGCCGCGTAGAGCGCGAGCGCCGTCAGCGCCGCCGAGCCGATGGCGAAGCCCTTGCCGATGGCCGCCGTGGTGTTGCCGAGGGCGTCGAGCTTGTCCGTGATGGCGCGCGTCTCGGGCCCGAGGTTCGCCATCTGGGCGATGCCACCCGCGTTGTCGGCGATCGGGCCGTAGGCGTCCACGCTCATGGTGATGCCGACGGTGGCGAGCATGCCGACGCCCGCCAGCGCGATGCCGTAGAGGCCGTGGGCGTAGTGCGAGACGAAGATCGCGCCGCAGATGGCCACGACCGGCAGGGCCGTGGACTCGAGGCCGATCGCGATGCCCGTGATGATGTTGGTCGCCGAGCCCGTCTTGCAGCTCTCGGCGATCTCCTCGACGCGCTTGCCCGAGGTGTACAGCTCGGTGAAATAACCGATGGCCGAGCCCGCCAGGAGCCCCGAGAGCACCGCCCAGAACGGCGCCGGGCCGACGTCCATGACGCGCACCACGATCCAGCTCAGCACGATCAGGATGCCGGCCGCGATGAACGTCGCGTTGCGGAGCGCCGCCTGCGGGTCCATGCGCTGGAGAAAGCCCATCGAGAGCACGCCCGCGGCCGACGAGACGAGCCCCGCCATCACGATGACGATGGGCAGCAGCATCATCGCCATGGGGTTGGGCAGGGCGGAGCCGATGGCGATGGCGGCCACGATGGAGCCGACGTAGGACTCGAAGAGGTCGGCGCCCATGCCGGCGACGTCGCCTACGTTGTCGCCGACGTTGTCGGCGATGACGGCGGGGTTGCGCGGGTCGTCCTCGGGGATGCCCGCCTCGATCTTACCGACGAGGTCGGCGCCGACGTCGGCCGACTTGGTGTAGATGCCGCCGCCGACGCGGGCGAAGAGTGCGATGGACGAGGCGCCCATGGCGAAGCCGCTGATGATGACCGGGTCCTGCCAGCGGAGGAAGAAGAGGCCCAGCCCCAGGATGCCGAGCGCGGCGATGGTCAGGCCCATCACCGAACCGCCAAAGAAGGCCACCGCGAGCGCCTTGTCGCGCCCGACGGTCCGCGCTGCCTGGGCGGTCCGCACGTTGGCCTTGGTGGCGGCCTTCATGCCGATGAACCCGGCCAGCATGGAGCAGACGGCGCCCGAGATGAAGGCGAGCGCGGTGCGCGTCCCGATGCCGAGGGAGAGCAGGGCGGCCACCACCACGATGAACCAGACGAGGATCGAGTACTCTTTGTGAAGAAAAGCCATCGCCCCATCCTCGATCGCGTCCGCGATCTCGGTCATCGCGCCTGCGCCCGCCGGCTGAGCCACGACGTACCGGTACAGCACGAAGGCCATCAGGAGCCCGAGGGCGCCGAGGACCGGAGCGAGAATGGGAAGGGACATAGGCACCTCCCTAGAAGCGGCGGGCGTTGTGAGCTTCGACCAGCTTGAGCGCCTGGGCTCCCGCTTCGAGGCAGGCCGCCTCGACCGTCGGGAGCTCGTCGGGGAGGAAAGCCGAGAGCACGTGGTCCACGATCTCCTCGCGGTCACGCCCGGGCGAGGCCGGCCGGCCGATGCCGACCTTGACCCGCCGCAGCTGGTCCGTGCCGAGCGTGCTGATCAGCGACCGCATGCCGTTGTGGCCTCCCGCGCTGCCCTTCATGCGCACCCGCACCCTGCCCAGCGGAAGGTCGAGGTCGTCGTACACGATGACGAGGTCGCCCGCGACCAGCTGGAGCTTGCGCGTGACGCGCGCGACCGGCGGTCCCATGGCGTTCATGAAGCACTGCGGCTTGATGAGGTGGAGGACATCGCCCCGCCACTTGGACTGGGCGACGAGGTGGCCGCTCACGCGCTGAAAGCGCACCTTGAGCTTCTTGGCCAGGGCGTCGAGCGCACGGGCGCCCATGTTGTGCCGCGTATCGCGGTAGTCGGGCCCGGGGTTGCCGAGCCCGACGATCGCTTGGGCCACTTACTCTTTCTTCTTCCCCTTCTTGTCTTTCTCCTCGGCCTCGGGCTCTTCCTTGGGCTTGCGCTCGGTGAGCACTTCCGGCTCGCCCGGCGCAGCTGCCACAGCGCCCGCCACGGCGGCCACGGGCGCGGCGACTTCCTCGGCGGCCGGCGGGGCCACGGTGGCCACGGCCTGCGCCCTGTCGGTCAGCACGCGCACGCCTTCGGGCACGGCGAGGTCGGCCACGATCAACACGTCGCCGATCGCGAGGTTGGAAACGTCGGCCGTGATGTCCTCGGGGATATTGGCCGGCAGGCACGAGACCTGGACCTCGCGCAGCACCATCTCGAGGATGCCCTGCGTGTCGCGCACGCCGATCGGCTCACCCACGTGGCGGAGTGCCACCGTCACCTGGATCGGCTTGTCCATGTTGACCTCCTGGAGGTCGACGTGGACCAGGTCCTCGGAGACCGGGTCGAGCTGCAGGTCGCGAAGGATGACCATGCGCGAGTCCTTGGACCCGGCGAACGTCACGCGGAGCAGCTGCGTGCTGCCCTCGTGGCCGTGGATGATGCGGAAGACCTCGCGCGGGTCCACGGCGATGTTGACGGGGCTCGGGCCCCCGTAGAGAACGCCCGGCGTCTTGCCGGAACGCCGCAGCCGCCTGGCCACGGACTTGCCCACGCCCTCGCGGGGCGTAACGGTCAGCTCACGAATTTCCATGACGCGATCGCTCCTTCATTGCATGAGTTATACGAAGAGGGTCGACACCGACTCCTCGTCGTGGATGCGGCGGATGGCCTCCGCGAGCAGCGGCGCCACCGACAGCACGTGGATCTTGTGATTTGCCTTGTCGGGCGTCAGCGGCACCGAGTTGGTGATGACGACCTCTTCGAGCGCCGAGCTCTCGATGCGCTTGATCGCCGGCCCGGAGAGCACGCCGTGGACGGCACAGGCCAGCACGCGGCGCGCGCCCTCGCGCTTGACGGCCTCGACCGCCTGGATGAGGGTGCCGGCGGTGTCGATCATATCGTCGATGACCACGACGTCCTTGTCCTTGACGTCGCCGATCAGGTACATGAAGACGGCCACGTTCGGGCCGTCGCGGCGCTTGTCGATGATGGCGAGCCCCGCGTTCAGGCGCTTGGCGATCGCGCGGGCCCGCTCGACGCCGCCCGCGTCGGGAGAGACCAGGACCGGGTCCTTGAGGTCCTTCTTCGCCAGGTAGTCCACGATCACCGGGGGAGCGGCGAAGAGGTGGTCCACCGGGATGTCGAAGAACCCCTGGATCTGCCCCGCGTGGAGGTCCACCGCGAGTACGCGGTGGCAGCCTGCCGTCGTGATGAGGTCGGCCACGAGCTTGGCCGTGATCGGCACGCGCGGCATCACCTTCCGGTCCTGGCGGCCATAGCCGTAGTACGGAAGGACCGCGGTGATGCGCCGAGCCGACGCGCGCTTGAACGCGTCGATCATGACCAGTAGCTCCATCAGGTGGTCATTCACGGGCGGGCAGGTGGGCTGGACCACGAAGACGTCCTGACCGCGGACGTTCTCGTTGATCTGGACGTAGACCTCGCCGTCCGAGAATCGCGAGACGTCGGCGTCGCCCAGGCGCATGTGCAGGTGCTGGGCGATTTCCTCGGCCAGGGGCCGGTTCGCGTTTCCCGAGAACAGCTTCAGCTCATAGGCCATGTCGTGTCCTCATTCAGCCCTCGCCTCACGGCTTCGCCCTTCAGCTCGAACTGCGTCTCGCTTTCTACTCAGCACTCGCCTCGCGACTTCGCCGCTCAGCTCGAACTGCGTTCCCGGAATGTGGCTGGGGCGGGAGGGCTCGAACCTCCGTTGCGGGGTCCAAAGCCCCGAGTCCTACCTCTAGACGACGCCCCAGTGAGTCTAGACGGCGCGAATGGCGGCGCCGCTGTTCGTCCTCACGGCCCAGGCCGACCAGCCCGCGCGGTTCACCCGCCGCTGGATCTGGCGCGCCTGGTCCAGCGAGCGCGCCACGCCGAACACCGTCGGCCCGCTGCCCGACATTACCGCGCCGAGCGCGCCCGCGGCCAGCAGCGCCGCTTTCATCCGCCCGATCACCGGCATGGCCGGCTCGACCCAGCGCTCGAGGTGGTTCGTCAGCGCCGCAGCGACCTTGGCCGCGTTTCGCGTCCTGAGCGCCTCCAGCATCCGCTTCGTGCCCTCGGGTTTCGCGTGCCATCCCTCGGGCACCCGCCCGTACACCTCCTGCGTCGACAGCGGGACTCCCGGATTAACGAGCACCATCGCGTAGCCGCCCACGGTCGGCACCGGCTTGAGCACTTCGCCGCGCCCCGTCCCCACCGCCCGTCCCGGACCGAGGAAGAACGGCACGTCCATCCCGAGCCTGACCGCGAGTGCCATCAACCGCTCCCGACGCCAGCGCAGCCCCCAGAGGCGGTTGAGCCCCCAGAGTGTAGCCGCCGCGTCGCTCGAGCCGCCCCCAAGCCCTGCCGCCACCGGGATGCGCTTGTCGAGCACGATCCGCGCCCCGGCTTGGACGCCCGACGCCTCCCGGAGGAGCCGCGCCGCGCGGACGACCAAGTTGCGGTCGTCGGTGGGGAGGGCGGCGTCGCTCGTTTCGAGCGTGATCGTCTCAGCCCTCTCCACCGTCAAGCGGTCAAAAAGATCCACCGCCTGCATCACGGTGGACAACTCATGGTATCCGTCGGAACGCGTGCCCAGAACCTCGAGGGCCAGATTGACCTTGGCCGAGGTTCGCAGCACCAAGTGTCGGGCGCTTCCCGGCCGCTTCAACAAAGCGGTAAAGCCTACCACGCCCCCTTGCGGACGGTCAACGGAAGTCTTGGATTCTCACACCTTGCGGGACAGTCAGCTTGAGCAGCCCGGGGTCGAAACCGGAGTCCCGCCGAGGGTCTCGATAGCTTACCGTCACCTCGAGCTTGCCGTCGAGCGTCGCGAGTCGCAGACCGTCAGGGACGAAGACGGCGCGGGCCGGTTGCGAGCCGCCCGTCCACTCGATCTGGCGGGCGTCGCCCGAGGCCGGGTCGAGCCAGATTCGTTGGCGGCCGTCGGCGGTTTCGAAAGCCAGCGATGGACCGATGTCATCCGGCGGCAGCATCTGGCCCGAGAGCGGGTCGCGGACGGGCAGGGCATAGCCGGCCAAGAGGCTGACCAGCTCCTCGGCGCCCAGCGCCAGCCCAAGCCAGCGGCGGGTGGCATCCGGGGAGGAGCGCCCGATGAAGGCGCGCTCGCTGGGCACCTCCCAGAGCGTGACGGCGTCGGCATCGGAGGCGACGACGAGCAGGGGCGGTCCGAAGGGCGCCAGGGCTTCGAAGCGGAGCGAGGCAGGCGCGCGGAGGAGGAGCACGCCCGAGAGGCGGTCGACGCGTGTGCCCCGGCGAATCCTGATCTCGGCCAGGGAGCGCAGGTCGTGGAAGTCGCGCCAGCGCGCGTCGAGCGTGGCGCGCGCGGCCACCACGTCGGGCGGGAGCGTCTGGCGCGGCGGAAGCGAGGCGCAGCCGCCCGACAGGGCGAGCGCGCCCAGCAGCAGGCCGGCGAGCTTACTTCTGCTCGGCCTTGGGACGGTCACCGCCCTTGGACCGGCGGGCCTTGTCGCGCGCATCGTCGAGCTTCTTCTTGATCGTCCCGGCGACGCTGCTGTCGACGTCCCCCTTGAGCGCGCGCTCCCAGGCGGTGATCGCGTCGTCGGTGCGGCCCGTTTTGATGTACGCGTCGGCCAGGTGGTCGAGGATGACCGGGTCTTCCTTGGCGAAGGACACGGCGCGCTGCAGCTCCTTGAGCGCGTCGTCGTAGCGTCCCTGCTGGTAGTAGGCCCAGCCCAGGCTGTCGATGAAGTAGCCGTTCTCGGGGTCGAGGTCGAGCGCGCGCTTGATGAGCTGCACGGCCTCGCCCAGGTCCTGGCCGCGCTCGGCGTACATGTAGCCGATGTAGTTGTAGGACTCGGCGTGTTTGGGGTCGAGCACGAGCACGCGGCGGAAGGCCCCCACGGCGTCGTCGAAGCGCCCCTGCTTTTCGTAGACGACGCCCGTCTGGAAGACCAGGTCCTTGTTGTTGTCGTCGAGGCTGAGCCCTTCCTGGAGCGCGGCCAGCGAGCGGTCGTACTGCCGGGCCCGGAAGTACGCGGTGCCCAGGTAGAGAAAGAGCTCGCCCCGCTTGGGCTCGATGTTGACGGCTTCCTGCAGGAGCCGGATGGCCTCGTCGTGGCGCTTGGCGCGGCCGTGGAGGAACGCGAGCTGGACGCGGGCGTCGACCGAGCGCGGGTCGGCGGCCAGGATCTTCTCGAGCTCGGCGACCGCTTCCGCGTCCTTGCCGGAATCCATGAGCGCGGTAGCGAGGAAATAGCGCGCCCGCAGGTTGGTGGGCTCGATCGCGACGGCGTTGCGGAAGGCCGCCACGGCGCGATCCCACTGCTTCTGCTCGTAGTAGATCGCGCCGAGCTTGATCCAGATGCGCGGGTCGCGCGGCGCGGACTCCGCCAGCGCCTCGACCTCTTGCTGCGCCTCCTTGAAGCGGCCGAGCCGGACCAGCACGTCACCCAGCCGCTCGACGAAGGCGATGTTCTCCGGGTTGGCCTGCAGCGCCTGCCGGTAGACCTTGAGCGCTTCTTCCGGCTGCTGGCGCGTCTCGTACACGTAGCCGAGCGCCATCCACGCCGCGTCCATGTCGGGGTCCAGCTCGACAGCGCGATTGAGGCGCGTGATCGCCTCGTCCCACTGCTCGCCATCGATGGCCACACGTCCGAGCAGGTTCTGCGCCTGCGCCGAGCCGGGCTGGACCGCGACCAGGCGCAGCAGCACCGCCCGCGCCTTGTCGAACTGCTTCAGCTCGATGTCCTGCTGGGCGAGGGCGATATAGGCATCGGGCGAGCCGGGCGCCAGCTGGATGGCCTTCTCGAGCTCGTCCTCGGCGTCGGTGAAGCGCCGCTGACGCCGGAAGATGTCGGCGAGCGTGAGATGGGGCGTCGCGTTGCCGGGCTCGAGCGCGATTGCCTTGTGCGCCGCCTCGACGGCCTTGGCCGGCTCGTTGGCGCGCGCCAGCCACTGGGAAAGCTGCACCCACAGCGCCGCCGTGTCGGGATCGCGGTCGATGGCCTGGCGGAGCGAGGCGATGGCGTCCTGGACGCGGCCTGCGCGGGCGTGCATTTGGGCGACCGAGTAGAAGTAGTACGCGGCGGCGCGCGGGTCGCGGATCTTCGGGGGCGGCGCGTCGGCCGTCGCGCCGGGGTCATCGGCGGCGGTCAAGGGCTCCATCGACGCGCAGCCTGCGATCGCGACCGCGGCCGAGAGGACGATCCAGAATCGGGTCATGGCTGCTCCGAAGCGGCGGGAGCACGTCGCTCGCCGCGCGCCAGCAAGTCCTTGGTCAGAAGCCTCTTGAGCGACGATGCGAGCGCGGGATCGGGGACCTGACCGGCCGCGGCATCCACCATGCGCGTCTCTTCGACGGTCAAGCGCCGCTCGGGGACGGTCAGGCGCCGCTGAGGCGCCTCGGTGCGCGTGCGCGCGGACCCCGCGGCGACGTCGGAGTCACCTCGTCCGCTGCCCAGCGCGAACCGCACCCCGATGACGGCCGAGCCGTGGCGCTTCCGCAGCGCGGCCACGATGGCAGCGGAGCGCAGCGTCAGCTCCTGGAGCCACGGGGAGTTGTCTACGCTGACCTCGAGCGTGCCCTGCCGGAGCGCCCCGGGGCGGGAGCGCCGGGCGGCCTCGGGGCCCGCCGTCTGCGCCCACTCCCGGCGTATCGCCTCCTCAAGCATCCGCTCGGCCAAGGCCGGGACCGCCACGGTCAGCAGGTTGCCGACCCTTACCGGATTACGGCCGCCGCGCGTGCCCATCGTGCGTTCCATCATACTTGACCCGTCCCCCGGCTGCCATACGGATACGGCCGCGGTTTCGAGGGGGCCAAATTGACTCCCCCGGGAGCGGCCCTTATCATGACGCTGCCATGAGCCGGCCCCAGCGCGGTCAACGCTTGTCCGTCACCATCGACGACCTCGCATTCGGGGGCGAAGGCGTCGGCCGGGCGGACGGCTACGTGGTCTTCGTACGGGGCGGCGTGCCCGGTGACCGCCTGCGCGTCCGCCTCGACCAGGCTCGTTCCCGCTTCGGCCGCGGCACGATCGAGGCCATCGAGACTCCGTCGCCGCACCGGGTCGAGGCCCCGTGCCCGTACTTCGGACGCTGCGGGGGCTGCAGGCTGCAGCACGTGGACTACCAGGCGCAGCTGTCGTTCAAGTCCAAGCAGGTCGCCGACGCGCTCGAGCGGCTGGGCGGCCTCGGTCCCGTCGACGTCCGCCCCATCCTCGCTGCCGTGGAGACCTACGGCTACCGGAACAAGATGGAGTTCACCATCGCGCGCGCCGGGGATGGCGCGGGCCTGACGGTGGGCCTCCACGAGGCGGCGCGCTACGACGCGGTCCTCGACATCGAGCGGTGTCTCCTCCAGTCAGATAGCATGAACGCGCTGCTCCACGACGCGCGGCGCTTCTTCGCCGCGAGCGGGCTCACCGCGTGGGAGCAGGACTCGGGCGAGGGGCTCCTGCGCTTTCTCATGCTGCGCGAGGGGTACCGGACGGGCGAGAGCATGGTCAACATCGTCACCTCGTCGCCGGCGGTGTCGGAGCTGGCGCCCCTGGCCGAGCGGCTCTCGGCGCGCGAGCCACGGACCACGAGCGTGGTGGTGAACGTCAACCCCAAGAAGGCGAGCGTCGCGGTGGGCGTGGAGGAGCACCTCCTCGGCGGCCGCGACCACATCCGCGAGTCGGTGGGCGGGCTCGAGTTCCAGGTCTCGGCCAACTCGTTCTTCCAGACCAACACTGCGCAGGCCGAGCGGCTCTTCGCCCTCGTGCTCGACTCGGCGGGCCTGGACGGCGGCGAGACCGTGCTGGATCTGTACTCCGGCACGGGCGCCATCAGCCTGCAGCTGGCCAAGCGCTGCCGCTGGGTCTACGGCGTCGAGGTGACGCAGGCCGCTGTGGACGATGCGGCCCGAAACGCCGCCGCCAACGGCATCGCCAACTGCACCTTCCTCGCCGGGGAAGTTCGCTTCGTCCTGCCTCAGCTGGTCTCCCAGGGCGTGAGCGCGCAGGTGGTCGTGGCGGACCCGCCGCGGGCGGGCTTCCACCCGAAGGCGCTGCGCGCGCTCCTGCAGATGGGGCCCGCGCGGATCGTCTACGTCTCGTGCAACCCGGCGACGCTGGCGCGGGACCTGGGCGAGCTCGTGCGCGGCGGCTATCGCCTCGAGTGGGTGCAGCCGGTGGACATGTTCCCGCACACGCCGCACATCGAGGCCGTGGCTCGATTGGAGCGCGTTCCCGCATGAGGTCCTACCTGCTCCGCCGGCTGTGGCAGGCGGTGCTCGTGCTCTTCGGCGTCTCCGTCGTCGTGTTCCTCATCCTGCACCTCACCGGTGATCCGGCCGCGCTGCTCCTGCCGCCCGACGCGACGGCCGAGGACGTGGCGCGCTTCCGCAAGGCCATGGGCTTCGACGATCCCGTGGCCGTGCAGTACCTCCGCTTTCTCAAGGGCGCGCTGCGCGGGGACTTTGGCGAGTCGCTCCGCCACGGCGAGCCCGCCATGCACCTCGTTCTGGAACGGCTGCCCGCGACGTTCGAGCTGGCCGGCGCCGGGCTCCTCCTCGCACTGTGCCTCGCCATTCCCGCCGGCATCATCTCGGCGGTCAAGCGGAACACGCCCATCGACTACATCTCGACCGTGGTCGCCCTCATGGGCCAGGCCATGCCGACCTTCTGGCTCGGCATCATGCTGATCCTGGTCTTCTCGGTGCGGCTCAGCTGGCTGCCCTCCTCGGGCCGCGGCGACTTCCAGCACCTCATCCTGCCGGCGGTGACGCTCGGGCTCTTCACCACGGCGCGCATCACGCGGCTGACGCGCTCCGGCATGCTCGAGGTGCTGGGGCAGGACTACATCCGCACCGCGCGGGCCAAGGGGGTCAGCGAGCAGCCGGTGGTCTGGAAGCACGCGCTCAAGAACGCGTCGATCCCCATCATCACCATCGTCGGGATCGAGCTCGGCACGCTGCTCGGCGGCTCGGTCATCACCGAGACCATCTTCGCCTGGCCCGGGGTCGGGCGCCTCTCGGTGCAGGCCATCTTCAACCGCGACTACCCCGTGGTGCAGGCGGCCGTCTTCATCCTCGCCAGCACCTTCGTGTTCCTGAACCTCCTCGTGGACATCGCCTACACCTGGCTCGATCCGCGGATCAGGTTCCGCTGATGACGCCGCCCAACGGCACCGCCGTCGCGCTCCGGGCTCCGGTCGAGGTCGAGGAGCGGCAGTGGGTGATGACGCTCAAGCGGCTCGCCCGGCGCCGCACGGCGCTCTTCGGGCTGGGCGTCGTGGTCACGGTGCTGCTGGCCGCCGCCTTCGCCCCGTGGCTCACGCCCTTCGACCCGCTCGAGCAGGACATCAACCAGCGCCTGAGGGAGCCCGGATGGCAGACCGCCGAAGGGCGCATCCACGCGCTCGGCACCGATCACCTGGGCCGGGACATCCTGGCGCGCGTGATCTTCGGCTCGCGCATCGCCCTCCTCGTCGGGCTGTCGGCCGTCCTCATTTCCGGCGTGCTCGGCATGGCCATCGGCCTCGTCTCCGGCTACTTCGGCGGCAAGGTGGACGACTTCTTCATGCGCCTGGCCGACATCCAGCTGGCCTTTCCGTTCATCCTGCTCGCCATCGCCGTCATCGGCGTGCTCGGCCCGAGCCTGCGCAACATCATCATCGTG
Organism: Candidatus Methylomirabilota bacterium; assembly: GCA_035936835.1. NCBI lineage: Bacteria > Methylomirabilota (SeqCode) > Candidatus Methylomirabilota bacterium. The sequence goes on from DASYVT010000147.1 coordinate 10,823, forward strand.
ATCGGCGTGTCCTCGTGGGTGGTGTACGCGCGCGTCGTCCGCGGCGAGGTGCTCTCGATCCGCGAGCGCGAGTTCGTCCAGGCGGCCATCGCGCTCGGCAGCCGGGACGGGCGCGTGCTGGTCCGCCACGTGCTGCCGAACGCCTTCACGCCGTGGCTCGTGGTCGCCACGCTCGACATGGCGCGAGTCATCGTCATCGAGTCTGCGCTGTCTTTCCTGGGGCTGGGTGTCCAGCCGCCCACGCCGACGTGGGGCGGCATGCTCGCCGACGGGCGCGTCTACCTCTCGACGGCGTGGTGGCTCGCGACCTTCCCGGGCCTGGCCATCCTCGTGACGGTGCTCGGCATCAACCTGCTCGGCGACGGACTCCGCGACACGCTGGACCCCCGGCTGAACGTCTGATGAGGCTGCTGAAAATGGCCCATCTGCTTCGTTGGCACCCTCGGCCGCACGCTCAACGTAGAAGGACTACGCCTCGCGTGCGGCCATCGGGCGCCGCCTCGCATCTGGACCATTTTGAGCGGCCTCGGAGGCGTTAAACATATGGAGACGCTGGTCCTGATGGGAGCGTCGGTGATAGACGGCACGGGCGCCGAGCCAGTGCGCGGCCGCGCCGTGGTCGTCGAGGGCGGGCGTATTGCCTCGGTGGTGGACGAGGCGAGCGCGCCGCGGGGCAGGCGCATCGACCTCTCGGGCTGCACGCTCCTGCCGGGGCTCATCAACTGCCACGTGCATCTCTGTCTCGGCGCCGAAGCGGATCCCGTGCGCGTGCTCAGGGACGAGCCCGTCGCACTGACGGCGCTCAAGGCGCTCCTGCGCGCGAGGCAGACGGTGGACGCGGGCGTGACCACGGTGCGGGATCTCGGCGGGCGCGAGTACGTCGAGCTCGCCGTGCGCCGCGCCGTCGCCGAGGGGCTCTTCCCCGGGCCCCGCATCCTCGCCGCGGGGCGCCCAATCTGCATGACCGGCGGCCACGGCAACTTCCTCGGGCGCGAGGCCGACGGCCCCGACGACGCGCGCAAGGCGGTGCGCGAGCAGCTCAAGGCGGGCGTCGATGTGATCAAGCTCATCGCGACGGGCGGTGTGATGACGCCGGGGGTCGAGCCGGGCTCGCCGCAGCTGACGCTCGAGGAGATGCGCGCCGCCGTCGAAGAAGCTCGGAAGGCGGGACGGCTCGCTGCCGCCCACGCACAGGGCGCCTCCGGGATCGCCGACGCCGTCGAGGCCGGCATCACGACAATCGAGCACGGCATTTTCCTGACCGACGAGATCATCGCGTCCATGAATCGCAAGGGCGTGTTCCTCGTGCCGACGCTGGCGGCGCCCTCCGCCATCTCCGCGGGCGGGCTCGCCGCCGGCATCCCCGACTTCATGGTGCGGAAGTCCGACGCCGTGATCCCGCACCACATCGCGAGCTTCCAGCGCGCGGCCAAGGCCGGGGTGCGCATCGCGGCCGGCGCCGACTCGGGCACGCCGCTCAATTTCCACGGCAGCCTCCTGCCCGAGCTCGAGCTGATGGTCAAGTACGGCATGACGCCGCTCGAGGCGATCCGCTCGGCGACCTCGGTGGCGGCCGAAGCGCTGGGGTTGGGCGGCGAGACCGGCCGGATAGCACCAGGGTACGCGGCCGATCTCCTTGCGGTGGCCGGGCAGCCCGCCGAGCGCATCGGCGCCCTCGCCGACGTCCGTCTCGTCATGGCGCGCGGTGCCGTCGTGAAGACGCTGTGATCGCCGTCCGGCCGGCGGCCGAGCGCGGGCACGCCGACCACGGCTGGCTCGACACGCGCCATACGTTTTCGTTCGCCTCGTACCACGACCCCAGGCACATGGGCTTCCGGTCGCTGCGCGTCATCAACGAGGACCGCGTCAAGCCCGGCGAAGGCTTCGGCACGCACGCGCACCGCGACATGGAGATCCTGACCTGGGTGCTCGAGGGCGCCCTCGGGCACAAGGACAACATGGGCAACGGCTCGGTCATCCGGCCGGGGGATCTGCAGCGCATGAGCGCGGGCACGGGGGTGACCCACAGCGAGTTCAACCCGTCGCCGGAGGCGCCGGTGCACTTCCTGCAGATCTGGCTCCTGCCGCGCGAGCGCGGGCTCCCGCCCGGCTACGAGCAGAAGCACTTCACGCAGGAGGCGCGGCGCGGGCGACTGCGTCTCATCGCCGCGGGTGACGGGCGGGACGGCGCCGTCACGATCCACCAGAGCGCAGACCTCTGGACAGCCCTGCTCCAGCCGAACGAGTCGGTGCGCCATGCGCTCGCGCGCGGGCGCTACGCCTGGCTCCACGTGGCGCGCGGCGCGGTGAGCGTCAACGGCTCGACGCTCGGCGCGGGCGACGGCGCCGCGGTCAGCGACGAGGCGGCGCTCGAGATCGCCGGCGCGGCGCGCGCCGAGGTGCTCCTCTTCGATTTAGCCTGACGGGGTCTGGTTGGCCTAGTGAGCAGTCTGGTTGACGAGAAGCAGTGCCAACTATCACGGAGGTGCGACGATGCCGTTCGGAGGTCCTGACTGGCTCGCGTTGACTTCGGAACCGGCCGTGGAGCCGGAGATGCCCATCTGCGATCCCCATCACCATTTCTGGGACTTTCGCACTGGGCGTATACCCTACCAGCGCTATCTGCTCCACGAGCTGGCCGCCGACATGCACAGCGGCCACAACGTGCGTTCCACCGTCTTCATCGAGGCGCGAGCCATGTACCGCGCCGACGGCCCCGAGGAGATGCGTCCCGTCGGCGAAGTCGAGTTCGTCCAGGGGATGGCCGCGGCCAGCGCGAGCGGTCTGTACGGCCCCGGCCGGGCTGCCGCCGCCATTGTCGGTCACGCCAACCTGAACCTGGGCGCGCGCGTGGCGCCGGTGCTGGACGCGCTGCGGGCGGCCAGCCCCAACCGGTTTCGGGGCATCCGCCATTCCGTGACCTGGGATCCCCACCCGGAGGTGGAGAACACCGCCGCGCACAACAGGCAGGGGCAGCTGGCCAGCGACCAGTTCCGGGATGGCGCGCGGGTGCTGGCACGGATGGGGTTGTCGCTCGAGGGGTGGCTGTACTTTCCGCAGCTGCCCGAGCTGGTGGCCTTCGCCAAGGCCGTTCCCGACCTCCGCATCATCTTGAATCATATCGGCGGGCTGCTGCGGACCGGCCCATTCGCCAACCGGGACCATGAGGTGCTGGCCACTTGGCGAAGCGGGATCGCCGCCGTCGCGGCGTGCCCCAACGTCTACGTGAAACTCGGCGGCATCGGCATGCCCCGCACCGGCTTCGACTGGCATGCCCGGAACACGCCCATCGGCTCGGAAGAGCTGGCGGCATCGATGGCGCCCTTCATGACGTACTGCATCGAGCAGTTCGGCCCCACCCGGTGCATGTTCGAGAGCAACTTTCCGGTGGACAAGGTCTCGTACTCCTACAACGTGATGTACAACGCCTTCAAGCGGCTGTCCAAGGGCTACTCGGCTGCCGAGCGCGCCGCGATGTTCCACGACACGGCCGCGCGCGTCTACCGGATAGACGTCTGACCCGCCGCCCCCTGTCGTGAATATTCTTGCCGTTCAAAGCGTGAGGCAAGATTGCCGACTGAGGATGAGCCCAAGCCGGCTCAGGCAAGGGCTGGTTCCCCGGGCTGCTTTGGCGTACGTTGTCTGCGAGATCGTGTGAGGCGCGGCGCAGCACGGGAGAGATGCCATATGGAGATCGGCTGGGTCGATACCTCTGGGGACGTATGAGCCGATTCGGGATCGCTCTTCCGAGCGGGAGCGCGAGCGAGCCGCGGTTCGGGCCCGAGAGCCTGGCGGAGGCGGCGCGGCGGATCGAGGCGGCGGGTTTCGAGAGCGCTTGGACATTCGACTCCGTGGGCCGTGGCGCGCTTCGCCCCGATCCGCTCACGGCCCTCGCCGTCGCGGCCGCCGTCACACGCAGCGTCGAGCTGGGGACGGGCGTCCTCCAGGTGCCGCTGCGCAACCCGGTCGAGTTGGCTCAGCGGGTGTTGACCACGCATCTCGTGTCTGGCGGCCGGCTCCGGTTCGGCGTGGGCGCCGGGTCGACGGCCGCAGATTTCGCCGCGCTCGGGCTCGATTTCCCGTCGCGCTTCCGTCGTCTCGACGAGTCCCTGACGATCATGCGCCGTCTGTGGTTGGGCGAGCAGGTCGGCGAGGCCTCGCTGGCGCCCGTCTGGCCCGCGGTGCTCGGCGGGCCACCAGTGCTGATCGGCTCGTGGGCCGGCTCGAAGTGGATCGAGCGGGCTGCCCGCGAGTTCGACGGCTGGATCGGCTCAGGCGCGCGTAGCAGTTGGAGGGCACTGCGCGAGGGGATCAAGCGCTTCCGCGACCTCGGCGGCAAGCGAGCCGTCGTCACCAACGTGGTCGTGCAGTTGGATAGTCCCGCCGCGAGCCCGGACGGCCCTGACGATCCGTGCGACCTGAAGTGTCCGCGCGAAATTGCCCGCGAGCGCCTGCATCGCCTCTGCGAGTTGGGCTTCGACGATGTGGTCCTGGTCCCCCGGCATCACGAGGCCGGGTTCCTCCAGGAGCTGCGCGAGCTGGCCCTCAGCGCCCGCTGAGCCCCGGCGGCTACGGCGCTTCGCTCAGGCCGTCCGGTTCCGGCCGGACGCCCGGGCCTCGATGGCGGCGGCGATTTGTCGTCCCATCGCCGCCCCACGCTCGGCGAACTGGCGACAGAGCCCCGTGTAGCGGGCCGGGTCGAGCAGGGCGTCGACCTGCGATGCGCTGAGGCCGGCGCTCACGTGCGGGTCTTCCGCCAGGGTCTCGCGGAACGGACGCGACTGGGTCACCGAGGCCTGGGCCGCTTCGTAGACGGCATCGTGGGCCCGCTGCCGTCCGATCTGCTTGCCGAGCTCCAGCATAAGCGCCTCGGCCATGATCAGGCCGCCCGACAGGTCGAGGTTCTCCCGCATCCGCGCTGGAAATATCCGCAAGCCCTCGAAGAGCACGATAAGCCGCTGCAGCATGTCGCCGGTGAGCTCGCAGGCCTGCACCAGGGCCCGGCTCATCATGATGCTCGTCGTGCGATCGGCCTCGTGCTCCGTCTGCATCGCCTCGAGCGCCAGCGGCACAAGGGCACGGATCTGCGCCGCGGCGGCGATGATGTCCTGCGACAGCTTGGGATTGCGCTTCTGGGGCATGGTGCTGCTCCCCACCGTGCCTGGCGGCACCGGCTCTTCCACCTCCCCGAACTCCTGCTTCATCAGCGTGTAGATCTCGCGCCCGATCTTGCTGCTCGTGGAGGCGAGCATGCCGAGGAGCAGGACGTATTCCGCCTGGTGATCGCCGATGGTGCGCGCGGGCACCGGCATGGCGCGCATCCCGAGGCGGGCCGCCATCTTCTCCTGGGTTCTCAGGCCCAGCTCGCCCAGCGAGGCGAGCGTGCCCGCGCCGCCGCCCAGCATGGCCACGAACACGCGCGCTTCGCAGCCGTGGAGACGCTCCACGTGTCGGCCGAGCTCGTCGATCCACACCGCCACCTTGAAGCCGAAGGTCGCGGGCACGGCGTGCTGGCCGTGGGTGCGGCCCGGAAGCAGCATGTCCTTGGTCTTCTCGGCCAGGTCGGCGAGCGTGGTCAGGATGGTCGCGATCTGGCCCAGGAAGATGTCGTGCGCCCGTCGCACCTGGAGGAGCTGGCCGGTCTGAGTGACGTTCTGGGTCGTCGCCCCCCAGTGCACGTAGCCGCCGGCGTCGCCCTCGCAGGCCTTATCCAGCTCCCAGATCAGCGGCACCAGCGGATGTCCGGTGCGGGCCAGTCCCGCGCGCACGGCGGCGAGATCCAGGTATGACAGGTGCGCCTTGCGCGTGATCTCGAGCGCGGCGCCCTCCGGGATGATGCCCAGCTCCGCCTGCGCCTGGGCGAGCGCCGCCTCCACGTCGAGCCATGACTGGAACCGCGCGGCCTCAGTGAACAGCGCCCGCACGCCCGGGTCGTCGATCCGGAGAGAGGTGGGCTCCTCCTGCATGGGCGTTATCTCGCATGGCGCTCATTGGTTGTCAACACGCCCGCCATTGTCGGTCACGCCAACCTGAACCTGGGCGCGCGCGTGGCGCCGGTGCTGGAGGCGTTGCGGGCGGCCAGCCCCAACCGGTTTCGGGGCATCCGCCATTCCGTGACGTGGGATCCCCACCCGGAGGTGGAGAACACTGCCACGTAAAGAGGGAGGGGCAGCTGGCCAGTGACGAGTACCGCGCCGGCGCGCGGGTGCTGGCACGGATGGGGTTGTCTCTCGCTCGTGTCTACCGGATAGACCTCTGACCCGCAGCCGAGGTCGATGACGGCATGCGGCAACCTGCGCGTCACCCGTCGGACACGCCTTGCGGACTCCGACCCACTCGGCTATGTTCGGAGCGCACGAACAAGAGGGGGCGTTGCCAGTGCAGGAACTGCTCGGCCACTCAGACGTCAGCACCACGATGATCTACACCCACGTTCTCAACCGAGGACCGGCCGGGGTCCGCAGCCCCGCCGACCGGATGTTCCTGTCATGACCTCAGAGGCCGGGAAACACATCAGGCTGGCCGCGGAGGCCCAGGTGATATCTTGCAGCGCCTCGCGATGTATCACGGCAAGGGAACGAAGGCGGGCCCTGCAAGTTCGCGGAAACGTGGGTGCCGGCCGGGCTCGGCCGGGCTCGTTCGTCGTGCTATACAGAACTACGCAGCCGGATGTCGCAGTTCAAGATACTGAGCGTTGATGGATATGAGGTAGTGCTTGGCTTCTCGAAACGTCGGCGAGGAACTCGTAGGAGCCTACCTTCGGGCCATCAAAGACTGCGAGTTTGTCGCGTACAACGTACATACACGGACCACGCAAGGCGAGATCGACGTCGTCGCCATCAACATGAAGACCAAGACAGCCTACTTCTGCGAGGTCGCGATTCATCTCGAAACCGGTCTGAAATACGGTTCAGGCGGCAACGTCCGACGGCTGGTCGGCAAGTTCAAGAAGGACATCGCCTACGCGAAGAAGTACTTTCGCGGTTACAAGAGGGTGTTTATGCTGTGGTCGCCGATCGTCCGCGACACACGGCCAGGGGCGAAGTACAATCAACTGCACGACGTTATGGAGATCCAGCGTCAGCTTCGACGCGAGCGCATAGATCTCCAGGTGGTCGTGAACGAGGAATTCCAGGCTGCCGTCAGACAACTGAAGGCCGTCGCGCTCAAGGAGACGAAAGAACTAAAATCACCGGTGATGAGGCTGTTCCAGATCGAAACGAAACTGAATGATCGTCTAACTTCCGCATGAACCCGTCGGTCCGAGCTGTCACGGCCCGTGCTTGCGCACGTCCCACGGCAGCTCCTCCCGCGGGTTATGCGGAGCGTTAGACTCTCCACGAGCGAATGGAGGGAGGTGATATAGCCTTCGGGCCAAGTCGGGTTGCAGTTCACTCACAGGCAGGAGGGGTACGATGCACTCACGCTGGCGTATGTTGACTCTTGGAGTAGTCCTGGCTCTCGGCGTAGTTCTAGGAGCGGACATCGCAAACCTGTCGGCCCAGGCGAGCGATCCAAGAATTGGCACGTGGAAGCTCAACGTGGCGAAGTCCAAGTACAGTCCCGGCCCTGCACCACAAAGCCTGACGGTGAAAGTCGAACCGTCGGGCCAGGGCGGGGAGAAAGTGACCGCTGCATTTGTCAATGCGGACGGGACTCGCACGACGGTCTCGTACACGGAGGCCAATTTCGACGGCAAGGACTATCCGCTCACTGGGTCTCAGTTCGGGGCCGACACGGTTTCACTCAAGCGAATCGACACACGGACGACAGAACGCACTGACAAGAAGGGCAGTACGGTGGTTCAAACCCTTAGACGGGCGGTCTCTCAGGACGGGAAGACAATGACCGTCACCACGAAAGGCACGAACACCCAGGGTCAGGCCATGAACAACGTCGCGGTGTTCGAGAAGCAATAAAACTACGGAAGCACGTAATCGCCTAAGCAGCCTAACTGGCGCTGCACCCGCCGGCCGCGGTACCGCTACGAGCGGCCGCGGGTGAGCGTCGGCGTTAGACACCCACGTCTCATAGCGCGTGACTGACGACTCACGGAGGCGGACATGGATGATGCAAAGCTGAAGGTTTTCACCCAGCGAATGGTCGGACACGTCACCGGTGCTTCCGTGATGTTGATGGTCGAGATAGGTCGCCAGCTCGGGCTGTTCGAGGCGATGGCTGGCTTGAGCACGGCGACGAGCACGGCGATCGCCAAGCGGGCGGGGCTCGTGGAGCGCTATGTCCGCGAGTGGCTGGGCGCAATGGTCTGCGGCGGAATCGTGGAATACGATCCCGCGGCAGGCACGTATACGCTGCCGGCCGAGCACGCGGCCATGCTCACGGGATCCTCCAGCCGAAACCTCGCTTCCATCGCTGGTTTCTTCCCGCTTTTGAGCCGTGTCATGCCCGCGGTCGCCAAGGCCTTCCGCGACGGCGGCGGCGTGCCCTACTCTGCCTATCAGCCTGATTTCACCGACCTGATGGATCGCCGGAGCCGCCCACGCTATGAGGAGTTCCTGGTGGAGCGCTATCTCGACCTGCCTGGACTCGGGCCTCGCCTTACGACCGGCATCCGAGTCGCCGACGTGGGCTGCGGCACGGGATACTGCATAAACCTCATGGCCCAGCACTACCCGAAGAGCACCTTCGTCGGCTACGACTTCTCCGAAGCCGCCATCGCACGGGCGCGGGAAGAGGCGCAGGCGATCGGCCTCACGAATGTCACGTTTATCGCGCAGGACGTCGCGCGGCTTACGACCGATGTCACCTTCGACCTTGTCACCGCCTTCGACGCGATCCACGACCAGGTTGATCCGGCCGAAGTGCTACGTCGCATCCGCGCCGCGCTCGTGCCTGGCGGCACCTTCCTCATGCTGGACGTTTGCGCCTCGAGCAACCTCGAGGACAACGTCGCGGCGCCGATGTCGGCCTTCATCTACACCGTGAGCACAATGCACTGCATGACGGTTTCTCTCGCCCACAATGGAGCGGGACTGGGCACAGCGTGGGGTACACAAGTGGCCACGCAGATGCTGAAGCAGGCAGGATTCAACGAGGTTCAGGTCTTCGAGCGCGTGGACCCGATGAACAGCCTCTACGTTGCCCGGTAGCTGCTTGCGCGACTCGACCTTGCCAACACTGTTCGCCGTGCCGCCCGCCAGCTAACCCCGCTCTCGAGCGGGCGCGCTTCGCGCGCCGCTCACCGCGACGATGGCGGGCGGAGGAGGGAGCCACCTGCTTGAGTCGATCCACAAGTTAGCGCCACGGGTTTCCAGTCTGAGGGAGATTCTCCCCTTCGATCTGGCCTGACAGGGTCTGGCTAGCCTAAGAGCCCGAAAAGGCGCGCGGGGTCGCGCAGGACCTTGGCTAGTAGCGCCGCGAAGAAAGCCCCGCAGGCAAGCACGCCGACCTCGCGCCATAGGGACGGGCGCAGCTCACGCGGGAGGAGCGCGCGGTTGATCCAGACCGTGTGCAGCGAGAGCACGACGAAATTGAGCGCCGCCACGTTGGCGCCGATCAGGATGAGTCCGAACGGGTCCGCGAGCGTCATGGCGGCGCAGCCGGCCGCCGTGAAGGCCACGAGGACGGCGTAGTAGAGGCCGCCCGCCGGCCCTTCCGCTCCCGGCGGGCGGCCGCGCGCGCGGGCCGTCCACAGGATGTCCGTCACGCTCCGCGCGAAGCCTTCGACAATGCCGACCTGCGTCAGGGCGAGGATGGCGAAGCCGGTGAGGAGCACGAGAGCCCAGACCACGAACCCGTAGCGCCACCCAACGGCCTGGGCGAGCCATGCGGGCGCGCCCAGGCCGGTCCAGATCTCCCCGCGCGTAGCGAAGTGAGCGGCGAGCAGCGCGGGGAGCGCCATGCCGGCGAGACAGCCGGCCGTCCAGAGGTACCAGAAGTCGGTTCTCAAGTAGCGCCACCACTGCCGCCACTTGCCGAGGTTGGCCTCGGTCGGCTCGAACGTCATCCCGTCTCGCGCGAAGCGGACGCTCTCGCCGCCCACCACCACCGGCCGGCTTTCGATCGTACCCGCCATGCCGAAGCCCTTGTCCCGAAGCCAGTGGGTGAGCGCCGCGTTGATGGTGCCGCCGCCGCCCGAGTATGCGGCGAAGGCTACAAGCAGCACCCAATCGAAGCTTACGTCCCGTTCCGCGGGTAAAGAGGGCCACACGAAGCCGACGGCGACGGCTTGCCAGATGCTCCAGGGAACGAGGAGCAGCCCGAGGACTGCCAGAAACCCGAGCGTCCAGGCCATGACGAGCCACTCGGCCCACTCCACCGTCCGCCGGGCCCGCGCGCCGAGCAGCGTCACCGCGACGGCTCCGAGGAAGATCGCGTAGCCCAGTCCGACGATGACGGCCCCGTCCTCGGCTCGCGGCATGCGCCCAAGGAAGGCCGCCGTGAGCGTGGAGGCCGCCGCGAGCGCCCAGCCCGGCCAGCCCACCTGCCCGAGGTGCAGGAGCGCGTAGACCGGTCCCCACACGCGCGGCCCGGGCGCGACGCGCATGAAGCCTGCGAAGATGGACTCGCCCGTCGCGAGCGTGTAGCGGGCCATTTCCGTGTTGAGCAGCGCCTGCAGGAGGACGGATATCGTGCAGATCCAGAGTATGCCCGGGCCCCAGCGGGCCGTGGCGGCGGGCCCGAGGATCCAGTCGCCGGAGCCGAGCGACAGTCCCAGCAGGATGGCGCCGGGGCCCATGATGCGCACGACGTTGCGGAACGTGTAGGGAGGCGGCTGCGGCAGGTCAGACTGCCGCCACTCGGCGCGTTGCCTCACGAGACGGCCCCGCGAAGCCGTGCGCGTAGGGCGATCAGCCCGAGGGCCGTCGCAGCGGCTGCTCCGTCGAGGAGCACGTCGACCATGCTGCCCACGCGTCCCGGCGTGAACGACTGGCGAAGCTCGTCGAGCAAGGCCGTCAGGACCGCGAAGACCAGTGGCGCCCAGGCGCCTCCGAGGCCTCGCCGCCAGAGCCCGGCGAGGACAGCGTACTCGATGACGTGGGCGGCCTTGCGGATGAAGAGATGAACGGCCGCCAGCTCCTCAGGTGACGCGGTGGGCAGGAGCGCGCGGAGAAGGGGACCGAGCCACGCGGCGGTCTGGGCCCCGCCCCACTGGCTGCCGCCGAGGTACGCGATGAGCCCCGTCCAGCAGAGCGGCGGCAGGAGCCGGAGCATGGCTACACGGTGGCACGGCGGCCGGAAGTTGACAAGGCGTTCCCACTAAACATAGGATGAGCCATGTCGCTGCAGGAGATCCTCGACAGTCTCCTGACTTCCTCCCGCACCGGTCCCCTCATCACTGCCACACGCCACTTCGCAGCCAAGCCCCCGGTCCTGGCGCCCTTTCCCTCGTCGCTCGATCCGCGTCTGCTCGAAGCGCTCCGGAGCCGCGGCGTCCAGCAGCTCTACTCGCACCAGGCCAAGGCCTATGACACGGTCGCGAAGGGCGAGAACCTGGTCGTCGTGACACCGACCGCGTCCGGCAAGACGCTCTGCTACAACCTGCCGGTGCTCCAGGCCCTCGTCCAGCAGCCTGAGTCGCGCGTCCTCTATCTCTTCCCCACCAAGGCGCTGGCCCAAGACCAGCTGGCCGAGCTCATGGAGCTGGCGAAGACCTTGCCCGACATGCGGATGTACACCTACGACGGGGACACGCCGCAGGACGCGCGCCGCTCGGTGCGCGCGCGGGCCAACCTCGTGCTCACCAACCCCGACATGCTCCACTCGGGAATCCTGCCGCATCACACCAAGTGGGTGAACCTGTTCCAGAACCTCCGCTACGTCGTCATCGACGAGCTCCACGCCTACCGCGGCGTCTTCGGCAGCCACTTGGCGAACGTCCTGCGACGGCTCAAGCGCATCTGCCGGCACTACGGCTCCTCGCCGCAATTCATCATGGCCTCGGCGACCATCGCCAACCCGCGCGAGCTGGCCGAGCGGCTGACGGGCGAGGCCGTCAGCGAAGTGAGCGAGAGCGGCGCGCCCACGGGTGAAAAGCTCTTCCTGTGCTACAACCCGCCCGTCGTGAACCCGGAGCTCGGCATCCGCGCGCCGTACCTCGGCGAGGCGGCCGCCCTCGCGATCCAGCTCCTCAAGGAGAAGATCGCCACGATCGTCTTCGCGCAGAGCCGGCTGTCCACCGAGGTCCTGCTCTCCGCCATCAAGAGAGGCGTCGAGGACAGGACGGGCGATGCCGGTGTCGTCCGCGGCTACCGCGGCGGCTATCTCCCGCTGCGCCGGCGCGAGGTCGAGCAGGGGCTGCGCTCGGGCGAGGTCCTGGGAGTCGTCGCCACGAGCGCGCTCGAGCTCGGCATCGACATCGGCCACCTGGACGTGGCCATCCTGGCGGGCTACCCCGGCACCATCGCGTCCATGTGGCAGCAGGCCGGCCGCGCGGGGCGGAGGAGCGCCTGGTCGGCGGCCATCCTGGTGGCGACCTCCTCGCCCATGGACCAGTACCTGGCCGCGCACCCCGACTACCTCTTCGGCGCGCCGCCCGAGCACGCGCGCATCAATCCGGAGAACCCGTTCATCCTGGTCAACCACCTCAAGTGCGCGGCCTTCGAGCTGCCCTTCGGCGGGCAGGAGACCTTCGGCGGCGACGTGCGGCCGCACCTCGCCGCGCTCGAGGAGGAGGGCCTGCTCCACCGCGCGGGCGAGCATTTCCACTGGACATCCGAGACGTACCCGGCCGACCACATCTCGCTCCGCACGGTCACCTCCGACAACTTCCTGGTGATCGACACGACGGCGCGCGACGCGAAGCAGGTCAAGCGCCGGCAGATCATCGCCGAGGTGGACTGGAAGAGCGCCTTCACGATGATCTACCCCAAGGCCATCTACATGGTCGAGGGCGAGCCGTTCGAGGTCCAGGAGCTCCACTACCGAGAGGACGAGGAAAAGGTCGCCTACGTCAAGAAGGTCGTGGTGGACTACTTCACCGACGCCATCAGCGCCAAGGGCGTGTGGATGCTCCAGCGGTTCACCCGGCAGGAGACCCCGGGGCTCGTGGCCGAGCAGGGCGAGGTGCTCGTGGCGGAAAAGGTCGTGGGCTTCAAGAAGATCAAGATGGGCACGATGGAGAACGTCGGCTCGGGCGAGGTCGAGCTGCCCCAGCAGGAGATGCAGACGACGGCCGCGTGGCTGACCGTCGCCCCGGCGATGCTCGCCGAGATCTCGCCGCACCGCGATGAGCTTGTTGACGGGCTGCGCGCGCTCGCGCGCCTGCTCCATTCGCTGGCGCCCATCTTCCTCCTCTGCGACATCCGCGACGTCGGCGCGTGGCTCGGCGACGGCACGCCCTCGGCGGAGGGCCAGGTGGTCACGCGCGAGACGATGCGCGCCCAGCTCGTCCAGGGTGACGAGTTCACCCCGACCATCTACCTCTACGATAACCAGCCGGGCGGCATCGGGCTCGCCGAGCGCATCTTCGAGGTCCTGCCTGAGCTGCTCGCGCGCGGCCTCGAGACGCTCGAAAGCTGCGCGTGTCCTGCGGGCTGTCCCTCCTGCGTGGGCCCCGTGAACGAGGTCGGCCGCCGCGCCAAGCCGGTCGCGCTCCACCTGCTCAAGCGGCTCGTCGCTCGTCGCTGAGCGCGTTGCCCGCGTGAGCGACGCCATCCCCGACCTCAGCCGCGTCATCCGGCGGCTCGAGGCCAAGAGCCGGATCAATGTCGCTTCTCGCCAAACGGCCTCGCTCGAGGACCTCCTGGGCGGCGCCGTCGAGGAGACCCCACGCGGGCAGGTGCTGGTTGTTCGCCGGCGCTTCGACGCGGGGCACCGCCACGGCCGCCAGCTTCTTGACGTGGCACGCGGGATGGCCGATGCGCCGCTGGCGCTCTTGGGCCGCAGCGAAGCGCCCGCGGGTCCGAGGCTCTTGTACCTCGACACGGAGACGACCGGCCTCGCGGGCGGCACCGGCACGTATGCCTTCCTCGTCGGGGTCGGCTTCTTCGACGGTGAGGCCTTCGAGGTCCGGCAGTACTTCATGCGCGACCTTGACGAGGAGCCGGCGCTCCTGGCCGCGCTCGAGCCGCTCTTGCGTAGCGTGGACGGGCTCGTCACCTACAACGGCACGAGCTTCGACCTGCCGCTTCTCGAGACGCGCTTCGTGCTGGCGCGTCGGCGCTGGCCCGAGGCCGCGTTTCACCTCGACCTGCTTCCGGCCGCGCGCCGCCTCTGGAGCGCCCGCCTGCCGGACTGCCGCCTCGGCACCGTCGAGCAGCACGCCCTGGGCTTCACTCGTGAGGGGGACCTGCCCGGCGCGCTCATCCCCTCCGTGTATTTCGAGTACCTGCGGCGCAAGGCCCCGGGCGAGCTGCCGCGCGTCTTCGAGCACAACCGCCACGACATCCTCTCGCTGGCCGCGCTCGCGGGCTGGGTGGCCGACGCCGTCGCGCGGGCGCCCGTCCCCGATCTCGGGGCCGAGGAGCTGGCCGGGCTCGGAAGGCTCTGGGAGTCGGCCGATCCCGACCGCGGCGAGGCCTGCTACCGGATGGCGCTCGACCGCGGTCTCGCGAGCCCCGCGCGGGAGCGCCTGCTCGCGCGCCTGGCGTGGCGCGAGAAGCGCCGGTCGCGGTGGGACGCCTCGCGCGTGCTCTGGGAGGCGGCCGCGCGCGGCGCGCGCATCTTCGATTCGCGGCCGTGGGAGGAGATGGCCAAAATCCACGAGCACCGTCTACGCGACCTCGCGGCCGCGCATGCCGTCGTAACGGAAGCCCTCGATCGTGCGCACGCGCACCGGGCGCCGGCGCCGGTGGTGGAGGCGCTCTCGCACCGGCTTGCGAGGCTGTGCAGGCGGCTCGAGCGCGGGCGCCTCACGTAGCCCAGGAGCTTTACAGTCAGCGCCTAGTCAACACCTCGGGGTTGACAGGAGTCGGAGGCGTCTTGCCCTCGAGCACGGCCAGGCAGTTTTCCACTGCCAGGTTGGCCATTTGCAGGCGCGTGTCCGACGAGGCGCTGGCGATGTGGGGCGCCAGGACCACGTTGGGCAAGCCCATCAGCGCCGGATGAACCTCCGGTTCTCTCTCAAAGACGTCGATGCCCGCGCCGGCGATCCACCCCTCTTTGAGCGCCTGCGCCAACGCGGCCTCGTCGACGACTGGGCCCCGCGAGGCGTTGACGAGGTAGGCGGTCTTCTTCATGGTCTTGAGCGACTGGGCATTGATGAGGTGCTGCGTCTCCGGAAGGAGCGGCGTGTGGAGGGTGACGAAGTCCGACTCCCGGAGCAGGGTCGCCGTGTCCGTCCTCGTGGCCCGGAGCTCCCGCTCCGTGGCGGGGTCGGCGGCGACCGCGTCCTGGTAGAGGACACGCATGTCGAAGCCGCGCGCCCGCCGGGCCATGGCACGGCCGATGCGGCCGAAGCCGATGATGCCGAGGGTCTTGCCGTGGATGTCGCCCCCCAGCAGCAGCATGAACTCCCACTGCGTGAACTTGCCTTCGCGGACGTAGCGGTCCGCTTCGACCACCCGCCGGGCCGTCGCCATGAGGAGCGTCCAGGCGAAATCGGCCGTGGTCTCCGTGAGGACGTCGGGAGTATTCGTGATGACAACGCCGCGCTTGGTCGCCTCCGCCACGTCGATGTTGTTGAAGCCGACGGCCACGTTGGCCACGACCTTGAGATCCGGGCAGGCGGCCAGGAGCGGGGCGTCGATGGCATCGGTGATGAGGCAGACGAGGCCCTGGCGGCCCTTGAGCCTCGCGATGAGCTCGGTCCGCCCGAGCGGCTTGTCAGCCTCGTGGAGATCCACCACGGCCCGGCTCCGGGCGCGGGCTACCGCCTCTTCAGGGAGTATGCGAGATATCAGGATGGAAGGCTTCGGGATCGGTGATGCCATGTGGTCTCCGTATAAGATATTGAGTGGAAAAGACTTTTTTGGTCTTGACTCACCAGACCCCGACTGCTATGTTAGCACTCGGCTTCGGTGAGTGCTAACCACTAGAGTGGTCACGAACCGGTCAGAAGCGTCAACATCTTATCTATCGGGAGGCGATTTGGCCATGAAGATTCGTCCGTTGCACGACCGCATCCTCATCAAGCGGCAGGAAGAGAAGGAAACCAGGAAGGGCGGCATCATCATTCCGGACAGCGCCAAGGAAAAGCCCCAGGAGGGCAAGGTGATCGCCGTCGGGAATGGCAAGGTCAACGACGAGGGCAAGAAGATCCCCCTCGACGTCAAGACCGGCGACAAGATCCTGTTCGGCAAGTACTCGGGCTCCGAGGTCACCTTGGACGACGTGGAGTACCTGATCCTTCGCGAGGAGGACGTCCTCTGCATCCTTGAGTAGAGGCGAGAGCGGCTGCGGCGCTGAGTAGGGGCGAGAGCGGCTGCGGCGCTGAGTAGGCCCACGGCCACAACGACCTGAAGCGTGATCCGGGAGCCAACCCGGCCGGCCAAGACGGGCCGGCCCATTCCATCGAACGAACGAGGAGGAGAATCAGATGCCTAAGCAGGTGCTATTCAGCGACGAGGGGCGGGCCGCTCTGCTCCGCGGGGTCAACATCATGGCTGCTGCCGTCAGGGCGACCATGGGGCCGAAGGGCCGCAACGTGATTATCGACAAGAAGTTCGGCAGCCCGACCATCACCAAGGACGGGGTGACGGTCGCCAAGGAGATCGAGCTCAAGGACAACTACGAGGACATGGGCGCCCAGATGATCAAGGAAGTGGCCTCCAAGACCTCGGATATCGCGGGCGATGGGACTACCACCGCCACCGTGCTGGCCCACGCCATCATCCGCGACGGCATGAAGAACGTCACGGCCGGCGCCAACCCCATGGGGCTCAAGCGCGGCATCGACAAGGCCGTGGATGTGGTCGTCGAAGAGCTGAAGAAGATGTCCAAGTCCACCAAGGACAAGAAGGAGATCGCCCAGGTCGCGACGATCGCCTCCAACAACGACAAGACGATCGGCAGCCTGATCGCCGAGGCGATGGAGAAGGTGGGCAAGGACGGCGTCATCACGGTCGAGGAGTCGAAGTCGGCCGAGACGGTGCTGGACGTGGTCGAGGGCATGCAGTTCGACCGCGGATACCTCTCGCCCTACTTCGTCACGGACGCCGAGCGCATGGAGTGCGTGCTCGAAGACGCCCTGGTCCTGATCCACGAGAAGAAGATCAGCGTGATGAAGGACATGCTCCCGCTGCTCGAGCAGGTGGCGCGCGCGGGCAAGCCCTTCCTGATCATCGCCGAGGACATCGAGGGTGAGGCCCTGGCGACGCTGGTTGTCAACAAGCTCCGCGGCACGCTGCACTGCGCCGCGGTCAAGGCGCCGGGCTTCGGCGATCGTCGCAAGGCCATGCTGGAAGATATCGCCACCCTGACGGGCGGCAAGGCCATCACCGAGGACCTGGGGATCAAGCTCGAGAACATCAAGCTCGAAGACCTGGGCAAGGCCAAGAAGGTGATGGTGGACAAGGACAACACCACCCTCGTCGAGGGCGCGGGCAAGACGGGCGCCATCGAGGGCCGCATCAAGCAGATCCGGGCGCAGATCGAGGAGACCACCTCCGACTACGACAAGGAGAAGCTGCAGGAGCGCCTGGCCAAACTGGCCGGCGGCGTGGCCGTGATCAAGGTCGGCGCCGCGACCGAGACGGCCATGAAGGAGAAGAAGGCCCGCGTGGAGGACGCGCTGAACGCGACCCGCGCGGCGGTCGAGGAGGGCATCGTGCCGGGCGGCGGCGTCGCCCTGCTGCGGGCGTCCACCAAGATCGACAACCTGAAGCTCGAGGGCGATGAGAAGGTCGGCGCCATGATTGTCCGGCGCGCGCTCGAAGAGCCGATCCGGCAGATCGTAGAGAACGCCGGGCTCGAGGGCAGCGTCATCGTCGAGAAGGTGAAGGCCGAGAAGGTCGCCACGCGCGGCTTCGACGCCGAGAGCCTCGAGTACGTGGACATGATCGAAGCCGGCATCATCGACCCGACCAAGGTCGAGCGTGTCGCGCTGCAGAATGCGGCGTCGGTGGCCTCGCTGCTGCTGACCACGGAGGCCCTGATCACCGATCTGCCCGAGGAGAAGTCTGCCGCGGCGCCCGCCATGCCGCACGGGGACATGTACTAAGCCGTTCTCGCAGAATTTTGCGGGGCGCGGCCCCTGCCGGTCAACCGGCGGGGGCCGTGTCTTTTTGTCCACGTCTTGACCGCTGCGCGAAGGCCGCGCCATGATCGCCGCATGAGTTGTGTTCGAACGGCGCTTCTGGTATCGTCAAGTGCTTTCGAAATGATCGATAGGAGTTGAGGGGGGTGAACAGTCTGTATCCGTACGAGATCCTGGTGATTATCGATCCGCGGCCTACCGACGAGGAGGTCGCTGCGCTTCTGACCAAGCTCGGGGAAAACCTGAAGGGCCTCGGCGCCGAGCTCGGCAAGGCCGAGAGCTGGGGCAAGCGCCGTCTGGCTTACGACCTGCGCAAGCAGCGCGAGGGCACCTACGCCGTCCTCGAGTGCTCGGCCGAGCCGGCCACCATCAAGGAGTTCGAGCGCCAGCTCCGGCTGAACGAGCAGGTGCTTCGCTTCATGACGACGCGCGTGCCGGTCAAGAAGCGCGTCCGTGGGACGCCCAAGCGGGAGCCCGCGGCCGTCGAGGAGAGCGCCTGATGGCGAGCCTGAACAAGGTGTTCCTGATGGGGAACCTGACGCGTCCCCCGGAGCTCCGGTATACGCCGAGCGGCACCGCCGTCGCGGACCTGCGCCTCGCGGTGAACCGCAACTACACCACGCAGAGCGGCGAGAAGCGCGAGGAGACCTGCTTCCTTACGGTGGTGGTATGGGGCAAGCAGGCGGAGAGCTGCGGCGAGTACCTCGACAAGGGCAGCCCGATCATGGTCGAGGGGCGGCTGCAGACGCGGGACTGGGAGACGAAGGACGGCCAGAAGCGCAACGTCGTCGAGGTCGTTGCGGAGCGTGTACAGTTCATGGGACGGAGCAAGTCGGCGGCGGGCGCCCCAGTGGCGCCGGAAGCCGTGGAGGCATCAGCAGCCGAAGGGGAAGACGAAGTCCCCTTCTAGGAGGATAGGAACATTCCGCCAGCGAGCAAGCCAGTCAAGCGACGCCGGTTCGGCCGGCGCAAAGTCTGCAAATTCTGCATGGACAAGGTGCAGCTGATCGACCACAAGGACGTTCGCCGGCTGAAGAACTTCGTATCGGAGCGGGGTAAGATCACCCCGCGGCGGATCTCCGGCAGCTGCGCCCGTCACCAGCGTCAGCTCACGCGCGCCATCCGGCGGGCGCGAACCGTAGCGCTGCTGGCCCAGGTCTCCGAATAGCGATGAAGATCATCCTGCCATGAAGATCATCCTGATGGACGACGTGCCCGCGCTCGGGCGCCGCGGCGAGGTCCGGGACGTCTCCGACGGTTACGCGCGCAACTACCTCCTGCCGCACAAGCTGGCGCTCCATGCGACGACGGCCAACCTGAAGAACCTCGAGCAGATCAAGGCGCGCCAGGACGCGACGGCGGCAAAGCTCACGGCCCAGGCGCAGGAGCAGGCCCGGGCGATCGAGGCGCTGCACTTCACTCAGGCCCGCCAGGCCTCCGACGAAGGGCGCCTCTTCGGCTCCATCGGCAAGGCGGATATCGCCGCGTTCCTCTCCCAGCACGGGGTCGAGGTCGAGCGGCGG
>DASYVT010000148.1 GCA_035936835.1 Candidatus Methylomirabilota bacterium
TGCGCGCCGCGGGCAAGGCGCCCAAGGTCGCCCTCACGGCCTGCATGCGCAAGCTGCTCACGATCCTCAACGCGATGCTCAAGCATCACACCCGCTGGGCCCTCGTCATGGCTCAGCACGCTTGACACCTAAGACAGTCGCCCCCCTCTCCCCTGAGGGGAGAGGGGGGCGGGGAAAACGAAACCCTCTCCCCCGTCGCGGGGGAGAGGGTAGGGTGAGGGGGCCAAAGGCGAGGGGGCCGATCATCGGGGCAACCGTGGGCAGAGCAGACTACTCCTGCGGGACGGTCATGATGACCTGGGTCTCGGCCGCACCCTTGAAGATGTTTTTGTAGCGGACGACGGTGGCGATGATGGTCGGCTGGGTGGCGTCGTCCGTCTTGAAGCCGCCCAGCGCCGTGATGGTGCCCTCGAAGCCCGTGTCGATGGACTGCAGCCTGAAGCCCGCGGGCCCTTTGAAGATGACGGCGATGAGCCCTTCCTTGACGATGTTCTGGGGGACGATGATCTCGTCCACCCCATCGCCGTCGAGATCTATGGCGAGCGGCGTCGGCTCGATCTTGTAGAAGGCCGTCCGCCGGACCCGGGCCGTGACGATACCCGTGTCCTGCTCGATGGTGACGGCGCCGCCGCCGACAGCCGTCCCTGAGCGCCAGATGTCCTCGCCCTCGGTGGCCATCTGGAGCCGGTTGTATTCGTCGATGAAGGCGAGCACCCGCGAGTCCTTGCCGTTCATGTTGGAGAAGACCGCCCCCATGGGCCTGAAGGCCGAGTGCACTCGCACCGCCTTGTCGGTGACGAGCTTGCCGTTCTTCCAGGCCATCTGCTCGGCCTGGCCTTGGGTGAAGAACTTCTCCCTGCTGAAGCGCTGGGTCCAGACGGTCTGCTTGTGTCCCTCGCCCTTGATGTCCACGGCGAAGAGGAACTCCTCGATGCTGTCTTGAAGGAAGCGGGGCTTGCCGTCCTTGACGCCGAGGATGAAGGAGTTGAGGCCGCTCTCCGGGTCGTGCCGGTTGCCGAGCACCTCGAAAACGCCGTCGCCGTCCAGGTCCACCAAGTAGATGGAGAAGACCCGGCCCCGGGAGCGCACCGACATGGACCACTCGGGCTCGAGCTTCGTGCCCACGACCTTGTACATGTAGACCTTGTCACCGTCGCTGACCACCATACGCGGGATCTTGTCCTTGGGCATGATGCCCACGTCGATGGCCACGACGGCGAAGGGGAACTTGGCCACCTCTTTCAGCGGAATGCTGTTCTCGCCGCTCGAGTAGGAGCCCGCTTCGAGCTCGCGCCCGAGGAGCCGCGACAGGAGCGAGCGCTGCTTGGCCTGCGGCGGGTTGGCGAGACCGCCCTGGGAGAACCGGCTGCCCTGGGTGGTCGGGCGGATCGAGGGCGGCACGAAGAAGGCCGTGGAGAGCGCGGCCTCCGCGCGGGGCAGCTCGTAGAGGCGCACGTCCATGTAGGGCTTGGTCTCGACCCGCTTGAAGTGGACGACGAGGACGTTCTCGACCTTGAAGCGATCGGCGACCTGCTTGAGCCCCTTGCCTTCGAGGGCGTCCTCGGGCTTGACGCCCTGCTGCGCAAGGGCCACGCCGAGGGAGTCGCCCATGCCCACGCTGAAGCGCCCCGTGCGCGTGAGCCCATCTACCAGCTCCTGGACGGCCGCTTCGACCAGGTTGTCTCTCACGCCCGTGGACAGCGGCAGCACCGTGAGGCGGATCTTGCCGGCCGACACGCGCGCCTTGTCCCCGGGGGCGATCCCGCTGCCCCTGCTCGTGGTGACCCGGGCGACGGAGTAGGCCTCGGCGACTTCCTCCACTCTCACCCGCCCCACCGTCTCCTCCTTCCTGCCGAGGACCTCGCCGGTCTTGGGGTGCTTCAGCTCGTCCCCCTCGTGGACGACCACCAATTCCACCCCCGCCACGACTCCGTCCCGCTGGCCTATGGACAGCGTTACCTGGGGGCCCTCCACCTTTAACACGTCACCCTCGACCTTGGGGAAGAGCGCCGTGACCTGGGCCACGAGCGACGTGATCGGGGTGGGCGCCGGCCCGACTGCGGGCGGAGGAGACTGGGCCCAGGCCGGCACGGCGCCCAGAGCCAGCAGGAGGAGAGACAGGGTGACGCGGATCATGGCGCCATGATACCGACCCCCGGGGCACAGGGCAAGCAATGGGGGAAAAGACTACGGGCCCGGGGGGTTGTGCCCCCCGGGCCCGCGTACTGCCGAAGCGCGCGTCCTAGAAGCTGAAGCGGACGCGAGCCGTCGAGATCGCGATGGGCTCGACGCCGATGTCCTTGCGGACCGGCAAGTTGGCGCCGGCGTTGTAGGTGCCACCGATATAC
The DNA here is from genome assembly GCA_035936835.1 of Candidatus Methylomirabilota bacterium. Classification (NCBI taxonomy): domain Bacteria; phylum Methylomirabilota (SeqCode); species Candidatus Methylomirabilota bacterium. The sequence continues at coordinate 2,349 of DASYVT010000148.1, forward strand.
CGGTGGGACATTGCGTTGCCGGTCTCCAGGTAGCCGACGGCCCAGTCAAACACCAGGCCCGGCGCGAAGCGGTACGTGAGGGCCGCGTTAAACTCCGTCCCGAGGTAGTTGCTCTCACCCTGAGGCCGGCAGTTGATCAGGGTCTTCCGGCAGACGAAGTTAGGCTGGAGACCGCTGCCCGCCACGACGAAGGCGTCGGTGTCCACCTTGTTCCACGTCCAGTTCGGGGTTATGCCGGCGCCGACGGTGAGCGCGGGCGTGATCGCGTAGCTGGCCTTCACGCCGGTGCTGACGCGGCCGTACTTGTCCCAGCCAATGGCCGTGCCGGGGTTCGAGCCACAGGCCGCGGTATTGGAGCAGAGGATCTGGTAGTAGTCCACGCCCAGGGACATGATCTGCGTGCCCCAGTCAGCCAGGTACGAGGTGTCCGTATCGAGCGGAGTGAAGTACTTGATGCTCTTGTACGGGTTGCTCTTCGCGTCCTGCCCCGTGGTCCACATAACCATGTGGGAAAGGAGCAGCGGACCCAACTGGAAGCTGGTGCGAATGTCGCCAAGCCAGGCGTTAATGTCGGCCGACTTCCGCGTGCCGACCGTGCCGTACGGGTTGCTACAGGCGGCACCGCAGGCGGCAACGCCGGCGAAGTCCTGGAGCCACTTCGCCTGGGTACCGAACTGGTAGAGGATCGTCGGGTCAAGCGAGAACGGGCCCGAGCGCCACCTGGCGTCCAAGCCGACGGTGTGGCGGTACTCGTGCACGCCCGTGCCCGCGCCGTCGTTGCCGCCGACGCCAGAGCTGCCGTTGGCGTTCGCAGAGGCGATCGGAGCGAACGGACCACCGGCCAGGGTCGACACGCCGCCGCGGCCCTGGCGGGCCGAGCCGCTGGTGAGCCCGTTGAAGAAGGCGTACGAGTACATCGGCTTGATGTCGAGCCCCTTCATAACCGTGATCTCGGGGCTTCCGATGAGCGCGAAGTTGTCACCGCGCGACTGCGGTGTGCAGTTCGCCAGCGTCGCAGTAGCGGTCTGGCACTTGTTGTTGAAGGTCGCGGTGCCGGGGGCGTTCAGCGAGTTGGCGAACGGGCCGAAGGGAGCGCTCCCCTTGCCCAGCAGGTTCTCGTCGATCGCGACGTAGGTCATCTGCAGCTTGAAGGTCGGGCTGAACGTGGTGTAGAGGTTCACGCCCGGGAAATCGCCGTTGGCGTAGGTCGCCAGCTTGTAGTTGGCGGCCGTGGCGAAGGGCTGCCCACCGAGCCGGGCGATCGTCGAGAACGGCACGAGCGGCAGCGGGAACTCGACGTACAGCCACTTGACCTGGAAGTTGCCCTGCGTGTCCGTGTTCAGGTCGAACGAGGACTCGGCGCCGTTGCCGACGGCGCCGCACTGAAGCGTCGAGATCGACGAAGCGGAGGCGCAACCCGGGCCGTTGTTGCTGTCGATGAAGCCCGTCTGGCCCCAATAGGAGTCGATCTCGAATCCGAACACTCCCTTGGCCGAGCCGACTTCGCCGATGATGTCGAACCGGCCGCGGGTGCGGCCGTACATCTGGTGGTCCCTGTTGCGGTTGACGTTGAGGTCGGAGATGCTCATGTTCTGAGTCCACGTGCCGACGTTGTCGATGAAACCCGTGATGGTGAACTTCGGCTGGGGCGCCGCCGCCTGAGCAAGGAGGTCAGGGGGCGCGACGAAGCCGAGGAGTGCCATCAGGGCGAGAGAAAGGAACAGAATCCTTCTCATTATCGCCTCCTCATGGTGTGAGTGAACCACGTGCTGCACACGGTGCGTCCTGCCAGTGATCACGTCCGCGCGACAACGGCGCTTCGGCTGCGGCCTTTCTACGACTTGACACTTGTACCCCGGGTGGACCGACCCCGTCAAGCGAAAAGGGCGCAATGACTCGCCATACGTTTGGCGCTTCAGCCCCCGTCGCCAAGCTGCCTGAGGGCATTCTTGGCCAGCTCGGAGAAGGGTGAGGCCGGGTCGAGGTCCCTGGCCTGCCTGAAGGCGGCCTTGGCCTCGTCCTGCCGCCCGCCCTGGGAGAGCGCGAGGCCGAGCCCGTAGTGGGCCGCGACCATGGTCGGCTCGACCTGGATGGCGGCCCGGAAGGACTCCTGCGCCTCCTGCGGCTTGCCCAGCCTGATGTACGCCTCGCCCATGTTGTAGTAGGCGACCTCGGGCGTCGTATAGGTGGGGTAGGTCAGCGCCTTCTTGTAGGCGGCGATGGCGTCGTCGAAGCGGTTCTGCTGGGCCAGAGCGATGCCGAGGTTGTGCTGCAGGTCCGGGCTGGTCTTCTCGAGGCCAATCGCCGTCTGGAACTCAGCCTGCGCGTCGACAGGTCGGCCCAGGTTCAGCAGGACCAGCCCGAGCGTGTTGTGGTATTGCGCGTTCTCGGGGTCGAGCTGGAGAGCCTCCCTGAGCGCCGCCATGCCGAGCGCCAGCCGGTTGTCGCTCAGGTTGCGCACGGCCTGCTCGTACGTCGCCCTGGCCTGGAGCTTCCGCACCTCTTCGTCCTGCTTGGAGGCGCAGCCCGACACGAGCACGAGTGCCGCGATGACAAGGAGCGGGCCGCGCGCGGCGCCTAGTCTTGACAGGGTCGTTTCCGCCCTGTTAACCTTCATGGTTGTGCCGACCTACGAGTACGAATGCCCGAAGTGCCCCCGCGTTTTCGAGGTGAAGCAGCGGATCACCGAGCCCATGCTCGAGGTCTGCGAACGGTGCGGCGGGCCCATCCACCGGCTCCTGTCGGCCACCCCGTTCATCCTGAAGGGGGGCGGCTGGTACGTCACCGACTACCCGTCCGAGTCCCGCAAGAAGGCGTCCAAGTCGGAGTCGACATCGGGTGAATCGGCCCCGGCGGCGGGTGATTCGGCCCCGGCGGCGGGCGACTCGGCCAAGGCGGCCCCGAGCCCCGCCGGAGAGAAGTCTAGCACGGCCCAGCCGACGCCCTCCCCTTCCGAGAAGCCCAAGACAGAGAAAACCAAGAGCGAGCCGGCTCCCAAGCCCAAGGCGTCCGGCTCCTCCTCCTCGTCGTCGTCGTCTTCGTCTTCCTAAAACCGGTCTTCCTGAAACCGCGGCTACTTGTCGCGATCCACCACGTAGTCGGCGACGAGGAGCAGCGTGTCTTTGTCCTCGCCGTCGGGGAAGGCGGCGAGAGCCTCCTTGGCGCTCCGGGAGTAGTCCTGCGCGCGCGCCTGCGCGTACTCGACGCTGCCGTAGCGCTCGACCAGCAGGCGGATCTCCTCGAACTCGCCCGGGCCGACGGCGTGCCGCTTGAGCACGGACTGTATCCTGTCGCGCTCGGCAGGGCTGGCGCGCTCGAGCGTCGCGATGAGCGGCAGTGTCCGCTTGCCTTCCTTCAAATCGGCGCCTACCGCCTTGCCCAGGCGCACCTGGTCGGCGACGAAGTCGAGCGAGTCGTCGCTGATCTGGAAGGCGATGCCGATGTGGAGCCCGTAGCGGGTGAGCGCCTCGACGCGGTCCTCGGGCGCCTTCGCCAGGAGCGCGCCGATCCGGCAGCAGGCCGAGATGAAGGACGCCGTCTTCTGGGTGATGATGCGCAGGTAGTCGGCCTCGCTCGCGGTGCCGCTCCGCTTCCGCTCGAGCTGCAGCACCTCGGCCTCCGTCATCGAGACGGTGGCGCGCGCGAGAGTCTCGAGCACGGCCGCGTCGCCGTCCTCGACCATGAGGGCGAAAGACTTCGAGTAGAGGTGGTCGCCGACGAGGATGGAGGCGTCGTCGCCCCAGCGCGCGTTGGCCGAGGGGTGGCCGCGCCGGAGCGGCGCCTGGTCCACGACGTCGTCGTGGATGAGGGTCGCCGTGTGCAGGAGCTCGACCACACATCCCATGCGCACCGCGCGCGGGCCGCCGTAGCCCGCCACGCGCGCCGCCATCAGCAAGAGGATCGGCCGGAGCCGCTTGCCGCCGGCGCCGGCGATGAACTCGCCCATCTCGTGGATCAGGCCGACGGGGGAGGCGAGCTCGCGCGCGATGGCCTCCTCGATGGCACGCATCTCGGGGCCCACGGCCAGGGCGACGCGCTCCTTGAGGAGCGCCTCCAGCGGCGTCGGGGCTTTCACTGGCGTGGGTGGATCAGCGCCAAGGGGTGGATCAACGAATAACGACCCGGTCCTTGACCTTGACCTGGTTGCCTGAGGAGACGCTCGACAGCTCGACCACGGAAAACTTGTCCCTGACCTCGGTCACGCGGCCCGTGGCGACCTCCTCGTCCAGCTCGCCCAGGAGCTCACCGGTGACGGGGTGGACGATGGCGATCTTGTCTCGGCGCACGCTGACCTGGGCGCCCGGCCTGACGCCGTCCTTGCCGTTGAGGTCGATCACGACCCGGCTCGTGTCCACGAACACCACGAAGCCGCGGTTGGCCGGCAGCGTGGGCGCGCCGGCCGGCTGGGTGGCGCCGCCCTTGGCGGCCGCCGCGCCGGGCTTCGGCGGCGGGGGCGCGGCCTCGACGGACACCGCCATCTTCTGGCGCGGGCTGATGCGGCCGCCGCCCGGGGGCGCGCCGTACTTGGCCACGATCTCCGGCGGCGCGATGAGGCTGTCCTTACCAAAGATCAGCGTGCCCATGGTGGTGGGAACCTTGTCGTCCTCCACCCAGATGTACTCGGGCTCGCTCGCCACGTCGCCGAAGCGGGGGTTCTTGATGAGGAGCCACTTGTTCTCCGCCGCCTTGATGCCGACGCTGGGATCGGAATCCTTGGGCAGTCCCGCCAGCTCCCGCAGGCTCGGCAGCTCCCCGCAGCCGGCGACGAAGGCCGCGGCCAGCGCCAGGCCGGCCAAGAGACGGAGCGCGGTGGCGTTCATGGGGTCTCAAGCATAGCAGATTCGGCGCGGGTCAGTCCTCGGGGCGCGGCTCCCACGGGAAGCGCTGGTCGGCCGCGCCCTCGGACTTGGAGAGAGCCTGCCGCCTGGAGAAGAGCGCGGCGCCCGTGACGGCCGATATAAACGTCACGTCGAGGTACACGACGCCCCGACGCTCGATCAGCACCGGCACCAGCCACGCTGTCAAGTCGAGGGACTTGCCGAGCGCCACGGCCCGGTCCGGGCGCACCAGCATCTCCTCGCCCTTCGTCTTGCTGTTGAGCAGCGCCTCGTTGACCTGCCCCGAGTCCACGCTCTGGAAACGGCGGGTCTGGTCCATGGCCAGCGCCAGCATGAAGGGCACGCGGCGCAAGTCGGCCTTGGCCGCCGTCAGGTCGACCGGCGGCACGACAGCGACGCGAATGCGGCCGCGCGTGATGCGCACGCCGTCCTCGGGCCGGGGCTGCGGCCGGCCCTCGATGGGGACGAATCCGGCCTCGGAGAAGGTCGCCTCTACGCGCTGCACCTGGGCGTAGCCCAAGACTTCCTCGTACCGGCCGAGCGGCTTGCCCGAGGTCGGGTGGTGGAAGACCTCGCCTTTTCGGAAGACGGTGAACTCCTGGCCGGCGAGCACGCCGTTCTTCTTGGCCAGGTCCATATAGATGCTCTCGCCGTCCACCTGCACCACCAGACCTTCGACGGGCGGGAACGCCGTGACGACGTCTTGGAGCATCAGGCCGAAGGTGGCGCCGACCTGGTCCGCGATCCCCGCGTGGGCCGGCTCCGCCAGCACCAACGCGGCCAGAGCGAGCGCGGCGGCGGCCCTAGAAAGCGCCGCGGCGGTCCTAGAAGACGACCGACGGCTGGTGGACACCAAAGACCTTCCGCAGCGCGTGGCAGATCTCCCCGAGGGTCACCTTCGCGCGGACGGCGTCGAGGATGAACGGGATGAGGTTGTCGCGGCCGCGCGCGGCCCGATCCACGGCCTCGAGCGCGCGCGCCGCGGCCCCTGCGTCGCGGGTGCGCCTGAGGCGATCCAGGCGCTCGGCCATCGCCGCGCTGACCGCGGGATCGATCTGGAAGAGGCCGCTGGGCGGCGGCTCGTCCATGACGAACTCGTTGACGCCCACGACGATGCGCGCCTTCGACTCGACGTCCTGCTGGTAGCGGTACGCCGACTCCTGGATCTCGCGCTGCATGAAGCCGATGGCGCTGACGGAGCCGCCGAGGCCGTCGATCTTGGCGATGTAGGTCTCGGCCTCCTCTTCGATCCTGCGGGTCATGGCTTCCACCGCGTAGGAGCCTCCCAGCGGGTCCGCGGTGTCGGCGACGCCGGACTCGTAGCCGAGCACCTGCTGGGTGCGAAGCGCTCCGCGCACGGAGGCCTCGGTGGGCAGCGCGAGGGCCTCGTCCATCGAGTTGGTGTGCAGCGACTGGCACCCGCCGAGGATGGCCGCCAGGGCCTGCACCGCGACCCGCACGATGTTGTTCTCGGGCTGCTGTGCCGTCAGCATGCTGCCCGCCGTCTGCGCGTGGAAGCGCAGCGTGCATGAGCGCGGGTCCCGAGCCCCGAAGCGCTCAGTCATGATCCGCGCCCAGAGGCGGCGGGCCGCGCGGAACTTCGCCACCTCCTCGAGGAGGTGGTTGTGGGCATTGAAGAAGAAGGACAGCTGCGGCGCGAACTCGTCCACCTCGAGCCCCGCCGCCCGCGCGGCCGTGACGTAGGCAACGGCGTTGGCGAGCGTGAAACCCACCTCCTGCGCCGCCGTGCAGCCGGCCTCGCGGATGTGGTAGCCGGAGATGGAGATCGTGTTCCAGCGCGGCACGCGGCCCTTGCAGAAGGCGAACATGTCGGTGATGAGCCGCATGGACGGCGCCGGTGGGTAGATGTACGTGCCGCGCGCGATGTACTCCTTGAGGATGTCGTTCTGGACGGTGCCGGAGAGCCTGTCCGGCGCGATCCCCTGCTTCTCCGCCACGGCGATGTACAGACACAGGAGGATCGCGGCCGTGGCGTTGATGGTCATGGAGGTGGACACGCGATCGAGCGGGATGCCCGCGAAGAGCTCCTCCATGTCCTCCAGGCTCGAGATGGACACGCCGACCTTGCCCACGTCGCTCTTCGCCATCGCGTCGTCGGCGTCGTAGCCCATCTGCGTCGGGAGGTCGAAGGCGACCGAGAGCCCCGTTTGCCCCTGTTCGAGGAGGTAGCGATAGCGCCGGTTGGTCTCGACCGCTGAGCCGAAGCCCGCGTACTGGCGCATGGTCCAGAGCCTGCCGCGGTACATCGTGGGCTGTACACCGCGCGTGTACGGGTGTTCACCCGGGAAACCCACGTCGCGAACGTAGTCCTGGGCCGCCGTGTGCTCCGGCGTGTACACGCGCTCGAGCGGCGCGCCGTCGGATCCCGCGAAGAGCCCCGGCCTGTCGGGCGACTTCTCGAGCGCGGGCTTGAGCGTCCGCGCTTCCCACTCACGCCTCGCGTCGTCGAGCCGCTTCTTTTCTTCGGGTATCATAGCGGACTCCGACGCAGAGCAGGCTTCATAGCGGCCCATGCCTCATAGCGGCCCATGCCTCATAGCGGCCCATGCTTCATAGCGGAATGTTCCCGTGCTTGCGCGGCGGGTTCGAGTCCCGCTTGGTGTGCAGGACCTCGAGCGCCTGGATCAGCCGGCGGCGGGTGTCCCTGGGTTCGATGACCTCGTCGATGTACCCGCGCTCCGCCGCGGCGTAGGGAGTTGCGAACTTCTCCCGGTACTCGCGGGTCTTCTCGTCCTTGAGCTTCGCCGGGTCCGTCGCCGCGTCCATCTCCCGCTTGTACAGGATGCTCACCGCCCCGTCGGGACCCATGACGGCAATCTCGGCGGTCGGAAAGGCGAAGTTGACGTCGCCCCGGATGTGCTTGGAGGACATGACGCAGTACGCGCCGCCGTAGGCCTTGCGCGTGATGACGGTCAGCTTGGGCACCGTCGCCTCGCAGTAGGCGTACAAGAGCTTCGCCCCGTGCTTGATGATGCCGCCGAACTCCTGCGCCGTCCCGGGCAGGAAGCCGGGCACGTCCTCGAAGGTGACGAGCGGAATGTTGAAGCAGTCGCAGAATCGCACGAAGCGCGCGGCCTTCAGGGACGCGCTGATGTCGAGACAGCCGGCCAGGTGCGCGGGCTGGTTGGCGACGACGCCGACCGGCCTGCCGCCGAGCCGCCCGAAGCCGACCACGATATTGGGCGCGTAACCGGCGTGCACCTCGAAGAAGTACCGGTCGTCGAGCACCGGCTGAACGATGTCCTTGATGTCGTACGGCTTGTTCGGCTGGTCGGGGACGACCGTCTGCATCTCCTCATCCACGCGGTCCGCGGGGTCGGTCGTAGGCCGCACGGGCGGGTCTTCCAGGTTGTTCTGAGGCAGGAAGGTCATGAGCTCGCGGATCAGCGCCAGGCACTCCTCCTCGCTCTCCGCGGCGAAGTGCGCGACGCCGGACGTCGTCCCGTGCGTCGCCGCGCCGCCCAGCTCCTCGAAGGAGACCTCCTCGTGCGTGACGGCCTTGATGACGTCGGGGCCCGTCACGAACATGTAGGAAGAGTGCTTGACCATGAAGACGAAGTCGGTGATGGCGGGCGAGTAGACGGCGCCGCCCGCGCACGGGCCCATCACGGCGGAGATCTGCGGCACGACGCCCGAGGCCAGCGTGTTGCGCAGAAAAATGTCGGCGTAGCCCGCGAGCGAGACCACCCCCTCCTGGATCCGCGCGCCGCCGGAATCGTTCAGTCCGATCACGGGCACGCCCGTCTTCATGGCGAGGTCCATGATCTTGCAGATCTTGCGCGCATACGCCTCAGAGAGCGAGCCGCCGAAGACGGTGAAGTCCTGTGCGAAGGCGAAGACGGGGCGGCCGTGGACGCGCCCCGAGCCTGTCACCACGCCGTCGCCCGGGATGCGCTGGGCGTCCATGCCGAAGTCATTGTTCTGGTGGACCACGAAGCGGTCCACCTCCGCGAACGATCCCTTGTCGAGGAGGATCTCGAGCCGCTCGCGGGCCGTCTTCTTCCCCGCCTTGTGCTGGCGCTCGATCCGCTCCGGCCCGCCGGCCGCGTCGGCGGCCTCGTTGCGGCGGTGGAGTTCCTCGAAGCGATCCTGGAGGGACATGGGTGCGGCTCCTTGGAGTGGCCGACGCTGGGGAGTGCCCGGCGGTGCGCTCCTGTCTGTGGGGGAGTATAGAGGCCCGTCGCCGGGAAAGTCAATGAATGCGCGGCTTTTTCGCTGACCGGTTTGACTTCGCGACGCGCCGTCTGGCATACTTCCCGCCCTATGACTCCGCTGGCCCAGGCCGCGCTGGTAATCTGCGCCGTGGTGCTGACCGTGGCGCTCGTCGTGACGCTGGCGACCTTCAGGCGCGCGACCGCGCGGGCGGAGATCGTGCTGCAGCTGGTGGAGCGGGAGATCCGCCCGCTGGCGAGCCAGGTCGAGGCGCTGGCGGCGGACGTGCGGGCGCTGTCGCAGACGGCCAACCGCGAGCTGGAGCGGGTCAGCGGCGTGGTCCGCCGCGTGGAGGACATCTCGCTCAAGATCGCGCGCGTGGTCGGCGTGGCGAACAGCCTGGCGTCATTTCGCGGGGTCACGAACGTTGGCTCAGGCCTCCGGACGGCGCTCAGCGTGTTTGTGTCGAGACTCAGGACATAGAGAGAGGGAGGACGCGATCATGTCGGACGAGCGTGGTGGGGACGCGGCAGGCTACATGGGCTGGTTCTTCCTCGGCGCCATCGCAGGCGCGGCGGCGATGCTGCTGCTGACGCCCAAAACGGGCACCGAGGCCCGCGAGCTCTTGACGGAGCACGGGCAGGAGTGGCTCAAGAAGGCGCAGGCGGCGGCGGAGGAAGCGCAGGAGAAAGCCGGCGACCTCTTCGGCAAGGGCCGCGAGTACTTCGAGGAGCAGCGCAACCGCGTGGTCGGGGCTTTCGAGGCCGGCCGCTCGGCCATGAAAGAGGAGATGGGCAAGGTCCGCTCCGACGGGTAGCGGCCGCGGGAGACGGAGACATCGGGAAGCTTGGCCCACGGAACTCGCGCGGCCGACCGACGGCCCCGGCGGCCGCGCGCCTCCGCGGCGGGCGGCTCACCGCATCCTCCGGCGAAGCGATCAACAGGCTGCGGCGCGTCGCCATCCCCGCTGCCATCGCCGTCCTGACCTTCCTCGCGTTCCTGCCCACCTTCCAGAACGGCTTCGTCGAGTGGGACGATGACGTAAACTTTCGGCTCAACGAATCCTACCGCGGGCTCGACTGGGCCCAGCTCAAGTGGATGTTCACCGCGTTCCACTTGGGACACTACACCCCCCTGACGTGGGTCACCTTCGGGCTCGATTACATCGTATGGGGCATGGACCCCTTCGGGTATCACCTGACGAACCTGGTTCTTCACGCGGCCAACGCCGCCCTCTTCTTCCTGATCGCCGTGAGACTCCTGGCGCGGGCAAACCCCGCCCTCGCCTCGGAATGGCTTGGGCTCCGGCTCGCGGCTGCGGCTGCGGCCCTCCTGTTCTCCCTGCATCCGCTGCGGGTCGAATCGGTGGCGTGGACAACGGAGCGCCGGGACGTCCTCTGTGCGTGCTTCTACCTGCTCGCCATCCTCGCCTATCTCCGCGCGTGCGACGCCCGGGCCCTTGCGGCTCGGGGCGGACGGGCCTGGTACGGTCTGTCCATTGCCGCATCCGGCGCCGCGCTGCTGTCAAAATCCATGGCGGTCAGCCTGCCTTTGATTCTGCTGGTGCTCGACGTCTACCCGCTTGGACGGCTCGCGCTCGGCCGCGGCATTTTTGCCGACGCAGGACAGCGGCGGGTGTTGGCAGAGAAGATCCCGTACTTCCTCCTCGGCGCCCCCGCCGGGGTCCTGCAGATCCTTGCCACCCGCCAGGCCGAGAGCCTCATGCCGATGAGCCAACTGGGGATCGTCGAGCGCGTGAGCGTCGCGAACTTCTCCCTCGCGTTCTACCTCTGGAAGATGGTCGTGCCCCTGGATCTGTCCCCGCTCTACGAGATGCCAGAGTCCATCCGTTGGTGGGCGCCCTCATTCGTGCTCAGCGGACTCGTCGTGCTCACGATCACAGGGCTGGTCCTGGGACTCCGGCGCCGCTGGCCGGCGCTGGCCGCAGTCTGGACGAGCTACGTCGTCATGCTCCTTCCCGTCTCCGGCATCGTGCAGGCTGGACCGCAGATCGCGGCCGACCGCTACAGCTACCTGCCTTGTCTCGGCTGGGCGCTCCTGGCCGCTGCCGGGCTGGGCGCCGGCTGGCTTCACCTCCGGCGGACACGGCCCGTGTCAGTGGCAGCCTGGCGGATCCTACCCGTCGTGCTGGTCTTGAGTGCCTGCCTCGGCGGCCTGACCTGGCGGCAGGTGGGAGTCTGGCACGACACAGAGACGTTATGGACTCAGGCGGTGAGCGCGTCTCCGTCGGCCGTGGCGCACGTGAACCTCGGGGATCCGCTCGAGGGACGGGGACGCATTGCCGACGCCGTCACGCACTACGAGGAGGCGATACGGCTGAGGCCGAGTTACGGGCCGGGGCACGTCGCCCTCGGCGTCGCCCTCGCCGATCAAGGGCGCCTGTCGGAGGCAATCAGCCACTACGAGGAGGCGGCGCGGCTCATGCCGGGGTCGGCGGTCCCCTACAACAACCTCGGCGCGGCGCTGGCCGCGCAGGGCCGCACCGATGAAGCGATCGAGCGCTATCGGGAGGCGGTGAAACGACTGCCCACGTACGCGGACGCCCACAAGCATCTCGGTCTCGCGCTTGCTCGGCAGGGCCGTCTGGCGGAAGCGGTCGAGCACTACCGCGAGGCGCTGCGGTTGCGCCCCGACTCCGCCGAAGTGCGCACCAATCTCGCCGGAGCGCACACAAATCTCGCCATTGCGCTTGCCAATCAGGGGCGAACGGCGGAGGCGCTCGAACACTTTCGCGACGCGGTGGCCCTCCAGCCGCGCTCTGCCGAGGCGCGCAACAACTTGGGCCTCATGCTGGTCAAGGCGGGCCGGAGCGAGGAGGCCGAGGCGCAGTTTCGCGAGGCGCTGAGGCTCAACCCGGACCTTCGAGACGCCCGGAACAACCTGGAGCAACTCGTGTCGCTTCGAGGCAAGGGGCCGCGGTAGGAGACCCCCCTCGCGGGCCGCTCGGCCATGAGGGAAGAGATGGGCAAGGTCCGCTCCAGCGGGTAGAATCGCGCCATGGTGGGGAGCATCCACGCCCCCACAGCTGATGGGCCCGGCTCCGACGGCAGCCGCGCCCCACCGCGGCGGCGCTCTCTGGGACTTCTCCCGCGAGACGATCGCCAGGCTGCAGGCCTTGGCTCTTCCCAGCGCCGTCGCCATCCTGACGTTCGTCGCCTTCCTGCCCACGCTCGAGAACAACTTCGTCGACTGAGACGACGAGCCCAACTTGCAGCTCAACGAGTCCTATCGTGGGCCGGCTGGACCCAGCTCAAGTGGATGTTCACGGCGTTCCACCTCGGGCACTATGCCTCGCTCACCTGGATCACGTTCGGCGCCTATTACGTCGTCTGCGGCCTCGACCCGCTCGGGTACCACCTGACCAATCTCCTGCTGCACGCGGCCAACGCCGTCGTCTTCTACCTGATCGCGTTCCGCCTGCTGCAGGGGGGGATTCCCGGCGCGAAGGACCGCCCGCTGCCACTCCGGCTCTCCGCCGCCCTTGCCGCGCTGGTCTTCGCGGTTCACCCGCTGCGGGTCGAGTCGGTGGCCTGGGCCACGGAGCGGAGGGACGTCCTCTCAGGTCTCTTCTACCTCCTGGCCGTCCTCGTCTATCTCAGGCGGGAGCAGAACTCGAGCGGGGGGCCCGCCGCCCGGCGCCGGCGGTACTGGGCCTGCCTTCTGCTCTTCATCGTGGCGCTGTTCTCGAAGTCCATGGCGGTCACCCTGCCCGCGGTGCTGCTCCTGCTCGACATCTATCCCCTCCGCCGCTTCCCCCTCACCGTCGCCGGACTGGGATCCTCGCAGGCCCGCGGGGCGCTCCTCGAGAAGCTGCCCTTCTTCGCCCTCAGTGCGCTGGCAAGTATCGGGGCCTTCAGGGCCACGATTGCCGCAGACTCCCTGACGCCAGAGACCACACTGCGCTGGGTGGACCGCGCCGCCGTCTCGGTCTACGGACTCGCCTTCTACCTCTGGAAGTCGATCTTCCCGATTCGGCTCGCGAATCTCTACGAGCTGCCGATCCCCTTCGATCCTCTCGCCTCTCCGATCGTGCTGAGCGCCGCGGGCGTGGCGGCGCTGATCCTCCTTCCGGTCATCGGCATATTCCACACCGGCCGCCAGATCGCCGCTGACCGCTACACCTGCCTCGCTTCGCTGCCGTGGGCGGTGCTCCTCGGCGCTGCGCTCCTCGGCGCCACGCTCCTCGGCCAATGCGACGCGGTCCTCGCCTCACGCCCCAGGCTGCGCGTCGCTGTGCTCACCGTGGCCCCGCTGCTCCTGGAGCTCGTGCTCGGCGCCCTCACGTGGCGCCAGGTCCAGGTCTGGCACGACACCGAGACTCTCTGGGCGAGCGCGCTCCGGGCCGCGCCGTCCGCGCACGCTCACCAAAGCTTGGGTCGCGAGCTCGTGCGGCGCGGGCGGGTCGGCGAAGCCCTGCCTCACCTGCGAGCCCGCGTCGAACTCCGACCGGACGGTCCTGTGGAACGCTACGAGGTCGCGGCCGCCCTCGAGCGCCTGGGTCGGCTTCCCGAGTCGACCGAGCACTACGCCAAGGCGGTACGCCTGAGCCCCGCCAACCCGCACTTCCGAAACTACCTGGGCACCGCGCTCATGAAGGAGGGTAGGTTCGACGAGGCAGTCACCGAGCTTCGCCGCGCGGTCGCCCTGGAAGGGGGCTCGGCCGAGGCGCACAAGAACCTGGGCGACGCGCTGGGGCGCCAGGGGCGCGACGCCGAGTCCATCGAGCAGTTCGAGGAGGCGCTGCGCTTCTCGCCCGACTTCGCCGAGGCGCACGAGGGGCTGGGGCTCGCCTTCATGCGGCGGGGCGATCTCCCCCGCGCGATCCGGGAATTCCGGGCGGCGCTCAAGCAGTCGCGGGACCCGGCCGAGGTGCGCAACAACCTCGGCGTCGCTCTCGCCCGCCAGGGCGACCCGGAGGGCGCGGCGCGGGAATTCCGGCTGGGGTCGAGCTGCGCCCGGACTTCGCCGCGGCCCAGCGGAACCTCGACGCAGCCCTCTACGACGCCGAAAGCCGGCGCCGACGCTAACAGGCTGCTTGGAAAGTTAGATGTGTATCGCTTGACCCAGGGCGGCGAGCGTGGCCTCGAGAGAGGCCTCGGACAGGGTCGGGTGGGCGTGGATGGTGTGGATGATCTCCTCGAGCGTGGCCTCGAGCGTTCGTCCCACCGCGAATTCGTGGATCAGCTCCGTCGCCTCGGGACCCACGATGTGGACGCCGAGGATCTCCCCCGTCCGCTTGTCGGCCACCACCTTCAAGAAGCCGTCCGTCTCTCCCAGCGCCACCGCCTTGCCGTTGGCCGTGAAGGGGAAGCGGCCCACACTGACCTCGCGTCCGTTCGCCTTCGCCGCGGCCTCGGAGAGGCCGATGGACGCGACCTGCGGGCGGCAGTAGGTGCACGAGGGGACGTTGCCGTAGTCCACCGGGCGCGGCGACCGGCCCGCGATGGTCTCGGCCGCGACCACGCCCTCGGCCATGGCCTTGTGCGCCAGCATCTGGCGCCCCGCCATGTCGCCGACGGCGAAGATGCCGTTCACCGACGTCTCCATCGTGGGTGACACCGTCACGAGACCGCGGTCCGTCGTCACGCCGAGGGCTTCGAGCCCGAGACCCTTCGTCCTCGCGGCGCGCCCGACGGCCATGAGCACCTGAGCGGCCGTGAGCGTCTCGCGTTTGCCTTCGGCGTCGATCTCCACGGCGACGCTCCCCTTGCCCGGAGTGACCTTCACGACCTTGACACCCGTGCGCACGGTCACGCCCCGGCGCGTGAAGAGCCGCGCGATCTGGGCCGACGCCTCCTCGTCCTCCACGGGCAGCACGCGCGGCAGCGCCTCGAGGACGGTCACCTCCACGCCGTAGGCGCGGTAGATGTCGGCGAACTCCATGCCGACCGCGCCCGCGCCGATCACGATCAGCGAGGCGGGCCGGATCTCGGAGCGGACCGCGCCGTTGGAGGAGATCACCTGGGTCTCGTCCATGGTGACGCCGGGCAGCGACTTGGGCTCGGAGCCCGTGGCGAGGATGATCGCCCGGCGAGCCTCGAGGATCTCCACGCCGCCCTTGCCCTTGACCTCGACGACACTCTTCGACTTGAGGGAGCCCACGCCCGCGACGAGGGTGATCTTGTTCTTGCGGAAGAGAAACTCGACGCCCTTGGCCATGCGGTCGGCGACGCGCCGTGAGCGCTGGATCGCCTGGCCGTAGTCGGCCCGCCATTCCCCGACCGTGATGCCGAACTCTTCTGCTCGGTGAAAGAGGTCGACTATTTCGGCGTTGCGCAGGAGGGCCTTGGTGGGAATGCACCCCCAGTTGAGGCAGACGCCGCCGGGCCTGTCGTCTTCCACCGCGGCGACCGAGAGCCCGAGCTGGGCGCAGCGGATCGCGGCGACGTAGCCGCCGGGACCCGTGCCGACCACGACGATGTCGAACGCCTGGTTCGCCACGGCGCTACACGAGAAGCCGGAGAGGCTCTTCCAGCAGGCGCTTGACGTCCTGGAGGAAGCGGGCGCCCATGGCGCCGTCCATCACGCGGTGGTCGCAGGAGATGGTCATCTTCATGCGGCGGCCGACGCGAAGCTGGCCGCCCTCGACGACGGGCTTCTCGAGCACGGACCCTACCGCGAGGATGGCGCCCTCGGGCGGGTTGATGATGGCCGAGAACTCCTCGACGTCGTACATGCCGAGGTTGGAGATGGAGAAGGTCGCTCCGGAGATCTCCTGGGCGCGGAGCTTGCCGCCCCGCGCGCGCTCGGCCAGGTCACGGGCCTCGACGGCGATCTGCCCGAGCGGCTTGGCGTCGCAATTGCGCAGCACGGCCGTGATCAGACCCTCGTCGAGGGCGATGGCGAGGCCGATGTGGGCGCGGTGGAAGACGCGGATGCTCTGCCCTTGGAGCTGTGCGTTCACGCCTGGGTTCTTGAGCAGCGCCGACGCGCAGGCCTTGACGATCATGTCGGTGACGGAGACCTTCGGCTGCCCCTCGAGGGCGTTCAGCTCGGCGCGGAGCGCCCAGGCGCGGTCCATCGAGACCTCCGACGTGACGTAGAAGTGCGGCACCGGACCCTTGGAGAGCGGCATGCGCTTGGCGATGATGGCGCGCATCGAGCTGAGCGGCCTGTCCTCGAACTCGGCGCCCGTTCGAGGCGGGATCACGAACTGTGGGCGTGCCTGCGCCGCAGCGGGCGCCGCTGGGCTCGGGCCGGCTGCGGCAGCGGGACGGGGCGACGCGGCGGCGGACTCGACGTCGCGCCTCACGATGCGGCCGCCGGGACCTGTCCCCTGGATCAATCGCAGGTCCACGCCGGACTGGGCGGCGACCTTGCGGGCCAGCGGCGAGGCCTTGACCCTGCCGCCTGCCGGCGCCGCCACAGAGGACACCGCCGCCATCGGCACCACGGCGCTCGTCTCCGGCACCGATCGGTAGGATTCCATGGCCGGCAGCGCGGCCGACGCGGGAGCCGGCGCAGAAGCCTGAGGCGACGGAGCGGCGGAGGCGACGGCGCCGATGTCATCCGCGGCGTCGGCGATGACACCGATCAGCTCGCCCACCGGCACCTGCCCGCCCTCGGGGATGACGATCTTGCGCAGGACACCACCGCCGAAGGCCTCGATCTCCACGTTGGCCTTGTCGGTCTCGATCTCGGCGATGACGTCGCCGCCCTTGATGGCATCGCCTTCCTTCTTCAGCCACTTGATGACCTTGCCGGTCTCCATGGCCTCGCTGAGCTTGGGCATTATGACCTTGGTGATCATGAGCAGACCTTTCGGATAGCCGCGGCGATCTTGGCTTTGGAGGGGGTCTTGAGCAGCTCGAGGTTGCGCGCGTAGGGCATGGGCGCGTTCTCGCCTGTGATGCGGCAGACCGGCGCGTCGAGATCGTCGAAGGCCTCTTCCTGGACGGTGGCGGCGATTTCCGACCCCATGCCGGCGAAGCCCGCGCCCGCCTCGATCACGGCGCAGCGGTGGGTCTTGCGCACCGAGCGCAGGATCGTGCCCGTGTCCATCGGGCGCAGGGTCCGCGGGTCGACGATCTCGATGGAGATGCCGTCCTTGGCGAGCTCCTCGGCGACCTCGAGGGCGCGGTAGAGCATGCCCATGTACGCGACAACGGTGACGTCGGTGCCTTCACGGCGGATTGCGGCCTCGCCCAGCGGGACCAGGAAGTCCGGGTCATCGGGCACCTCGCCCTTGATGGCGTACAGCGTCTCGGACTCGATGAAGATGACCGGGTTGTCGTCCCGGATGGCGGACTTGAGGAGGCCCTTGGCGTCGGCCGGCGTCGAGGGGCGGACGACCTTGAGCCCCGGCACGTGGTAGAAGTACGTCTCCATGCTCTGGGAGTGTTGGGCGGCGAGCTGGGAGGCGGGTCCGCCGGGACCCCGCACGACCAGCGGGATGTTGTACTGCCCGCCCGACATGTAGCAGAGCTTGGCGGCCGAGTTGACGATCTGGTCGAGCGCCAGGATGGAGAAGTTGAAGGTCATCATCTCGATCACGGGGCGCAGCCCCAGCATGGCCGAGCCCACGCCGATCCCGGTGAAGCCCGACTCGCAGATCGGCGTGTCGATGATGCGCTTCTCCCCGAACTCCTTGAGGAGGCCCTGCGTCACCTTGTAGGCGCCCTCGTAGAGCCCGACCTCTTCGCCCATGACGTAGACGCGCGGGTCACGGCGCATCTCCTCTCTCAAGGCCAGGTTGAGCGCTTCGCGATACGTCATGACGGCCATCGCGCTAGTCCTTGTACACGTCTGTGAAGAGCTCTTCCGGCGCGGGCACGGGCGAGGCCTCGGCGAAGGCGACGGCCTCGTCCACCTGGTCGCTCACGGACTTCTCGATCATCTTGATGTCGGCGGCGGTCAGCGCCCCGTCCTTCACGCAGCGCTCGGAGAAGAGGTCGATCGGATCGCGCAGCTTTTCGCGCTCGACCTCCTCCTTGGTGCGGTAGACCGCGCCCGCCGGGTCCCGCATCGAGTGCCCCCGGAAGCGGTACGTGCGCGCCTCGATGAGAGCCGGAGAACGGTCCCGCCGCGCCCGCTCGACGGCCCGCCCGACGCACTCGCGCACCGCCAATACGTCCATGCCGTCCACCGGCTCGCCATGGATGCCGTAGGTCTCGGCGAAGCGCCAGATCTCCGTCTGCGCGAGGGCCCGGTGGATGGCCGTGCCCATGGCGTAGCGGTTGTTCTCGCAGATGAAGAGCACCGGCAGCTTCCAGAGCGCCGCGAGGTTGAGCGACTCGTGGAATTCGCCCTCCGGTACCGCGCCGTCGCCGAAGAAGCAGAGCACCACCTGGTCGCCGCCCTGGTACTTGATGCCGAAGCCGGCGCCGGCCGCCAGCGGCAGGTGGGCTCCGACGATGCCGTGGCCGCCGAGGAAGTTGACGCTCTTGTCGAAGAGGTGCATCGAGCCGCCCTTGCCGTGGCTGAGCCCGTCGCGCCGTCCGAAGAGCTCGGCCATGATGCGCTTCGGGTCGGAGCCCTTGGCAAGGCAGTGCCCGTGCTCGCGGTACGACGACACCGAGTAGTCGTCCGGGCGCAACGCGGACGTGGCGCCGACCGCCACCGCCTCCTGGCCGATGTAGAGGTGCAGGAACCCGCCGATCTTGCCCATCGAGTACATCTCGGCGGCCTTCTCCTCGAAGCGCCGGATCAGCTGCATCTGGGTGAGGAGTCCCCGGGCCAGCGCGGCGTCGAGCCTGGCGCTGGGGACCGCGGCCTTCGTTTGCGCCATGGCGCTACCCCCGCATCAGCGACAGCTCGTCCACCGAGAGGCGGCGGCGGAGCCGGAAGATGGCGACGATGATCGCGAGCCCGACCGCGACTTCCGCGGCGGCCACGCACAGGACGAAGAACACGAGCACCTGCCCGTCGACGGAGCCGTGGCGCTGGCCGAAGGCCACGAGGGCGAGATTGGCGGCGTTGAGCATGATCTCGATCGACATGAAGATCACGAGCGGGTCGCGCCGGACCAGCACGCCCAGCACCCCGATGACGAAGAGGACGGCCGAGAGCCCGACGTAGTCGGACGTGGGGACCATGCTACGCCGCCCTGCGCTTGGCCAAGGCCATCACGCCGACCAGGGCGACAAGGAGAAGCACCGACGTGACCTCGAACGGGAAGAGGTAGTCCGTGAAGAGCGCCCGGCCGATCGCGGCCACGCCGCCGGGCACGGCCGTCGCGGGCGCTTCGCCTTTGAACAGCGCCGAGCGCAGCATCACCGCCAGGAGGATGAGCAGGAGCCCCGCCACAGGGCCGGCAAGCAGGCGCTGCGAGCGCAGCGCGTCGGGGCCGGTCTCCTCCTTGCCCGGGATCAGCACCATGATGGCGAAGACGAACAGGACGGCGATGGCGCCGGCGTACACGATGACTTGCACGGCCGCGAGGAACTCGGCGCGCATCTTGAGGAAGAGCGCGGCCAGCGTCGCGAGATGCGCCACGAGGAAGAGCGCGCTGTGGATGGGGTTGCGCCTCAGCACGACGCCCACGGCCGAGCCGACGGCCATCACCGCGAGGATCCAGAACGCGATTTGTCCCGGCGTCATCAGGGCATGCCCCGCTTGGGTAGTGCGCCCCGCTCGAGGGGCATGCCCCAGTCGGCGGGGATGGGCACGGGCGAGGTCGGGGCACCGTCGCGCCCGGCGGGCTCGAGCGCCAGCAAGGTCTCCTTCGTGTAGATCATCCCGCCGCGGCTGTAGGAGGAGAACTCGAGGATGCCCGTGTCCATGCGGATGGCGTCCTCGGGGCACGCCTCGACGCAGTAGCCGCAGAAGACGCACTTGCCGAGGTCGATGTCGAAGCGCTCGGGCACCTTCTCGATCTCGGGGTTCGGGTGCTCCGAGGCCACGATGTAGATGCAGTGGGCCGGGCAGACCGTCTCGCACATCATGCAGGCGACGCAGCGAGGCGAACCGTCCTCGCGCCTCACAAGGCGGTGGAGGCTCCTGAGCCGCGCCGCGTAGGGCCGGCGCTCGTCCGGGTACTGAAAGGTGACCGCGCCGTGGGCGCTCTTGACGCCGAAAACCGTGTGCAGCGTGTGCCGCCACATGTTGGTGAAGAAGCGGATGCCGGTCAGCTTGAGGCCGAGCATCACCTCGACCAGGTAGAAGCGCTGGAAGAACCCGAGCCGGCTCGAGTGCCTCGGATCCGCGGGCGTGTTGGATGCCTGGTAGGGTGACGTCATGCTCAGGCCTTTCCCAGGAGCAGGAGCACCAGCCCCGTCAGCACGATATTAAGGATGGACAGCGGGAAGAGACCCAGCCAGCCCAGCCGCATCGCCTGGTCGTAGCGGAAGCGGGGCAGCGTCCAGCGGATCAGCATGAGAAACCAGATCAGGACGACGACCTTGGTGAGGAACGCGCCGACCTGGAGCGCGGTCACCAGGAGGTGGGCCAGCGGCACCTCGAGCCCCCACGGGAACGAGAAGCCCGAAGAGGCGAGGTACGGAACCTGCCAGCCGCCCAGGAAGAGCCCGGTCGTCATGCCCGCGATCACGACGGTCTCGAGGAAGTCCGCCATGGCGAACATGCCGAACTTCATGCCGCTGTACTCCACGAAGTAGCCGATGATCTCCGACTCGCCCTCGGGCATGTCGAAGGGGATGCGCTTGGTCGCCGCGATGCCGGCCGTGAGGAAGAGGACGAAGGCCAGCGGCTGGGTCAGGATGCCCCAGGCGGGAATCCACGGGCCGAAGTACTGCGGCAGGAGGGGCAGTCCCTGGCCGCGGGCGATATCCTGCATATTGAGCGAGCCGTAGACCATGACCACGCCCATGATCGAGGCGCCGATGGCGATTTCCGCCGAGATCATGAGCGCGGCGGCCCGCTGGCCGCCCAGGAGCGCGTAGTTGTTGGCCGAGGACCACCCGGCCATCATGAGCCCGTAGACGCCGAGGGAGAGCATCGCCAGCACGTAGAGGACGCCGACGTTCAGCGTCACCGCCTGAAGCTGGATCTCGCGCCCGGCGATCCAGAGCGTGTCGCCGAAGGGGATCGAGGCGAAGGCCGCCAGCGCGAAGAAGACCGACACGAACGGCGCCAGCGTGAACATCAGCCGGTCGGCGCGTGCCGGCATGAAATCTTCCTTGGTCAGCATCTTGATCGCGTCGGCCAGCGGGTGGAGCAGGCCAAAGATGCGGATGCCGAAGATGCTCGCGCGGTTGGCGCCGATCCGGTCCTGCATGATGGCCGACTGCTTGCGCTCGACCCAGGTCAAGAGGCCGCCGAAGTTGAGCACCACGAACATCGTGAACGCGACGGGCAGGGCGATCAGCAGGAGATCGAGAGCCGTGCCGCTCATGCCTTCACCGTCGCGCCCGCGTCGCCGATGCCGCGATAGGTCATGCCGGCGAAGGCCGGCACGGTCTTTGCCAACGCGTTGAAGACCTGCTCGGAGCGCTCGGCGGCGAAGACAGAGTCCTGGAAGCCCAGGGCCTTCCCGACGAAGGACAGGATCATCCAGTCGGGCCAGGCCTCTCCCGGGGGCGTGAGCGCGGTGCGGAAGCGCTGGACGCGCCCCTCGAAGTTCGTGAAGGTGCCCTCGCGCTCCACGTAGGCGGCGCTCGGCAGCACGAGGTGTGCCCTGGCGGAAGCGTCGTTCGCGTTCGTGCCCTGGAAGACCACGGTCTCCGCGCCCTCGAGAGCTTCCAGCACCTCGGCCTCCGGCCAGGCCGCGGCCCAGAGGTCGTGGTGGAAGACCCAGAGGAGCTTGAGCCGCTTCTCGCGGGCGGCGCGCAGCATCCCGGCGGCGTCCAGGGCCCCCTGCCCAGGCCCAATGCCGAGCAACTCCGCGCCACGGCTGTTGGGGTTCTTGTCGGCGCGGATCAGGAAGCTGTCCTCGTCGCCCGGCGCGCGCGGCGGCACCCGAAAGTCGACGTTCCTCACTCCCAGCTGCTCGGCGAGCCGCCGCAGGACCCAGAGGTCTTCATTCGACATCTGGGGCGAGGCGAGGAAGCCGATCTCCTCGGGCCGCGTGCGCTGCAACGTCGTGACGAGCTCGGGCAGGGCGCGGTCCCACGACACTTCCGTGGCCTGCGCGCCGACTCTATGGAGCGGCTGGGCGAGCCGGCTTTTGTCGTCGATCCACTTGAACCCGTATCGGCCGGCGTCGCAGATCCACCACTTATTGACGTCCGCGTTGAAGCGGGGCTTGAGCCGCGCCACGCGCCGGCCCTCGTTGTGGTGGGTCCGGTGCTTGTTGGTGTGGACCTCGATGTTGCAGCCGCGGGCGCAGCCGTTGCAGACGCTCTTGGCCGTGTCGAGGTACCAGACGCGCACCTGGAACCGGAAGTCCCGGTCCGTCAGCGCGCCGACCGGGCAGATGTCGATGACGTTGCCCGAGTACTTGTTCTCGAGCGTCTTGCCCGGGAAGAGGCCGATCTCCGAGTGGTCGCCCCGGTGGAAGATGCCGAGCTCGCCGGTGTGCGTCACCTCGTCGCAGTAGCGGACGCAGCGCGAGCAGAGGATGCAGCGCTCGGCGTCGAGGATGACGTGGGGGCCGAGCGGCACTGCCTTCGGCTTGTGGACCTTCTCGTCCGTCATCCGCGGGTCGTACAGGCCGTGCTTCATGTAGTAGATCTGGAGGAAGCACTCGCCCGCCTGGTCGCACACGGCGCAGTCCAGCGGGTGGTTGATCAGGTGGAACTCCATCATCGAGCGCCGGGTCTCCTTGACCTGCTCGGTCTCGGTGTGGACCACCATGCCCTCGGCCGCCTGGATGTTGCACGCGATCTGCGGGCGCGGCACCTTGTCGATGTCCACCATGCAGAGCCGGCATTGGCCGGCGATCGAGAGCGCCGGGTGGTAGCAGTAGTGCGGCACGTCGGCGCCGGCGGCCTTCGCGGCCTCGATGAGGTTGGTCCCTTCCGGGACCTCGACCTCTTTCCCGTTGATCGTGAGCTTAGGCATGGGCAGAGCGCATGATCAGGTCCTCGAACTCCGAGCGAAACTTCTCGATGTAGCTGATGTACGGCCCGACGGCGCCGTCGTAAAAGGCGCAGATGGTCGTCCCGGCGCCGCGCTTCGCGACGTCCAGGATCGTGTCCAGGTCCTCCTTGCGCCCCTTGCCCTCGATGATGCGCCGGGACATCTTGTAGATCCAGCCCGTGGACTCCCGGCACGGCGTGCACTGGCCACAACTCTCGTGCGCGTAGAAGCGCGCGACGACCATGAGCGCCTCAGGAATGGACACGGTCTCGTCCATCACGATGATGCCGGCGGAGCCGATCATGGAGCCCTTGCTCTTGGGCCCCTCCACGTCCATCTGGATGTCGATCTCGTCGGGCGTCAGGATGGCGGCCGACGAGCCGCCCGGCACCACGGCCTTGAGTTTCTTGCCTCCACGGATACCGCCACAACGATCGTAGATCAGCTGCCGCAGCGTGACCGACACCGGCGCCTCGACGACGCCAGGCACCACGACGTGCCCGGACACGGAATAGAGCCGGGTACCGCCCTGGCTCTTGGTGCCCAGGCCCGCGAACCACGCAGCACCTCGGTTGATGATGTGCGGCACGGCCATGATGGTCTCGACGTTGTTGACGATGGTGGGGTGGCCGAACGCTCCCTTGATCGCGGGGAACGGCGGCTTGATCTTGGGCCACCCTTTCTTCCCCTCGAGGGAAGACAGGAGCCCCGTCTCCTCGCCGCAGATGTACGCGCCGGCGCCGCGGTGGAGCACGATGTCGAAGTCGAAGCCGGAGCCCTGGATGTTCTGGCCGAGGAGCCCCGCCGCGTAGGCTTCCTTGACCGCGCCGTCCAGGACCCGCCACGGCTTCACGTACTCGCCGCGGATGTAGACGAAGCCCGTGTGCGAGCCGATGGCGCGCGCCGCGATGACCATTCCCTCGATGAGGGCGTGCGGGTCCCGCTCCATGAGGTAGCGGTCTTTGAATGTGCCCGGCTCGCCCTCGTCGGCGTTCACCACGAGGTACTTGGGCTCAGTCGAGCCTTTCGGGATGAAGCCCCACTTGACGCCCGTCGGAAAGGCCGCGCCGCCGAGTCCCCGCAGGTTGGCCTTCTTGACCTCCTCCGTGATGGCCGCCGGCTCCATCCGGAGCGCCTTGGGCAGCGCCGTGTAGCCGCCCGTCTCCCGGTAGAGCCGCAGCGTGTGCGAGTCCGCCAGGTGGAAGTTGCGGGTGAAGATCTTCTCGCTCGTCTTGTTCTCGCTCATCAGGGGAGCCCGTCCAGGATGCGGTCGACTTTCTCCGGCGTCAGGTTGCCTTCGTACCGGTCGTCCACCTGCATCATCGGCGCCTGCTCGCAGGCGCAGAGGCACTCGACGGTGAGGAAGGTGATCCGGCCGTCCGGCGTGGTCTCTCCGGGAGAGACTCCAAGCCGCTCTTCGAGGTGCCCGATGATGCCCTTGGCGTTCATGAGGTGGCAGGAGAGGTTGTGGCAGACGGAGACGACGTGCCGCCCCTTGGGCTTCTGGAAGAAGAGCGTGTAGAAGGTGACCACCTCGTGGACGTGGGCCGGGCTCATCTCGAACAGCCCCGCGACGTATTCCTCCACCTCGAGCGACACGTAGCCATACGCCTCTTGTGCCAGATGCAGCACGGGCAGGAGCGCGCCCTGCTTGTCCGGGTAGAGCCCCTGGAGCCGCCTGACCTCGGCCAACTGCTCGGGAGTGAACTGCGGCCTCCGCGCGTCAGCGGTCAAGCTCGCCTCCGATCATGTTCACCGACCCGAAGGTGGGGATGATGTCGGCGACCATCTGCCCCTCGATCATGCGCGGCAGCGCGGCCACGGGCGGCAGGCACGGCGGGCGGCAGCGCACGCGGTACGGCCGGTCGCTGCCATCGGAGACGACGTAGAAGCCGAGCTCGCCGTTGGCGCCCTCGGCCGCGAAGTAAGCCTCGCCCGCGGGCGGCCTGATACCGTAGCCGTCCATCACGAGCATGAAGTGGTTCATCAGCCCCTCGATGGAGCCGTAGGCGGTCTCCTTCGGCGGCATGACGACCGTCTTGTCGGCGACGTTCACCCGCTCCTGCGCGGCACGCCCCTGTCCCTGGAGGTTGGGCGAGAGCGTGATGGGCAGCAGCAGGAGCCCTTCGGTCTTGCCCTGCTTGCCCAGGTCCACGTACGCGTCCACGGGAATCTCGCGGCCCTCGAAGTCCACGTTGATGGCGCCGCCCGGCATGCGCTCGAGCGCCTGCTCGACCATGCGCATGGACTGCCCCATCTCGGCCATGCGGACGAGGTAGCGGTCGAAGTTGTCGCCGTTCTTGCCGAGCGGCACCTCGAACTCGACCCGGTCGTACGCCCAGTAGGGCTGGACGCGGCGGAGATCGAAGGGCACGCCGGCCGCACGGAGCAGTGGCCCCGTGATGCCCCAGGCGATGCTCTCCCCGGCGGAGAGCGCCCCCACGCCGACCATGCGGTCCATGAAGATCCGGTTGCCGGTGATGAGCGTGTGGACTTCCGAGAGCACCTGCCGCACTTCGGCGAAGGCCTTCCGCACCTTGATGCCGAATCCATCGGGCAGGTCGGCCTTGACGCCGCCGACCCGGCCGTAGGAGATGGTCAGCCGCGCGCCGGTGACGTCCTCGACCAGCTCCCAGAGGAACTCGCGCGCCTTGATCATGTACAGGAAGACCGTGAAGGCGCCCAGTTCCATGGCGGAGGCGCCCACGCACGTCAGGTGGTCGCAGACCCGCGAGATCTCGCTCATGACCACGCGGATGTACTTGCAGCGCTCGGTGATCTCGATGTCGAGGAGCTTCTCGACGGCCGAGGCGTAGGCGAAGTTGTTGATCAGCGGCGAGACGTAGTTGAGGCGGTCCGTGAAGGGGATGGCGTTGTTGTACGGGCCGATCTCGCATTCCTTCTCGAACGCGCGGTGTAGGTAGCCGATCTCGACATCGCCCTTGACCACGACCTCGCCGTCGAGCTCGGCGAAGATCCGGATGATGCCGTGCATGGCCGGGTGCGCAGGACCCATGTTGACGTAGAGGTTCTGGCTGCCGCTGCCCGTGCCAGGGCCCTCTCCGAGGAACAGCTCGCGCGCGGTACGCTCAGGCATAGCTAGACGTTGGGCCCTATGAGCGGCTGGCGGCGCTCGATGGGATAGTCCTTGCGGAGCGGGTGGCCCACGAACTCCTCGTACATCAGCAGGCGCCTGAGGTCGGGGTGCCCCTCGAACCGGATGCCGAACATGTCCCACACCTCGCGCTCGAACCAGTTGGCGATGGGCCAGAGCCCCGTGGCGGTGGGCACGGACGCCGCGTCCTGCTCGACTTGCACCTTCAACCTTACCCGATGGTTGTGCGCGACGGAGTACAGGTGGTACACGACGTCGAAGCGCGGCCCATCCTCGCGGCCGGGAAACTTGAGGTAGTCGACGGCGGTGAGATCCATCAGCATGTCGAAGCGGAGCTCGGCGTTGTCCCGGCAGTACGAGAGCGCGTCGACGATGCCCTCGCGGGCAACGACGGCCGTGTGATCGCCGTGGTGCTCGTGGGTCTCGAGCACCCGCGCGCCCAAGCGCGCGCGCAGTCGCGCGAGAATGGTGGATCCGTCCATGATCGGGGCCTAGTAGCGCTGCGCGCCCGCGGCGATCTTGTCCTGCAGCTTCATCAGGCCGTCGATGACGCTTTCGGGACGGGGAGGACAGCCCGGGATGTAGACGTCCACGGGGATGATGGTGTCTATCCCCTGGACCGTCGCGTAGTTGTTGTAGAAGCCGCCCGTGCAGGTGCAGACGCCGAAGGCGACCACCCACTTGGGCTCGCACATCTGGTCGTAGATGCGCTTGAGCACGGGCGCCATCTTGTGGCTGATGGTGCCCACAACGAAGAGCACGTCGGCCTGGCGCGGTGAGAAGCGCGGCAGTCCCGCGCCGAACCGGTCGACATCATAATGCGAGCAGGCGGTGGCCATGTACTCCATGCCGCAGCACGCCGTCACGAACGGGTACTGGAAGATGGAGAACTTGCGCGCCCAGCCGATCGCCTCGTCGAGCTTGGAGGTGAAGAAGGTCCCTACTCCCATTCGAGCCCCCGCTTCTGCCAGATGTAGAGGAAGCCGAGCATCAGGATGCCCAGGAAGACGAGCATCACCGAGAAGCCGAACCAGCCGAGGCTCCTGAACACCGTCGCCCACGGCCAGACGAACAACAGTTCGATGTCGAAGATGATGAAGAAGATGGCGACGGTGGAGAACTTGATGGCGAAGCGTCCCTCGGGCAGCGCGATCGGATCCTTGCCGCACTCGAAGGTCTCCATCTTGGCCGCCGAGTAGCGCCGGGGCGCGATCATCAGCGGGATGCCGAGCAGCGCGCCCGCGACCGCCGCCGAAGCCGAAAAGACCATCAGGATAGAAACGTACTCCATTATGTTCCGGGGGGGAGCGACCGCCGCTCCTCCCCCGGCCCCCCCCACCGGTTCGAAATCGTCCCGCGCTGGCTCATGATCGTGTGGCGACGACGCCGGCGAGCTGGAGCTTGGCGTGATAGGAGGAGCGGACCAGCGGCCCCGACTCGACGTGGGCGAAGCCGATCGCGCGTCCGGCTTCACCGAGCTCCACGAACTCCTCGGGCGTGTAGTAGCGCGCGACCGGCAGGTGCTGCGCCGACGGCCGCAGATACTGGCCGAGGGTCAGGATGTTGACGTCCGCCCGGCGCAGGTCGCGCATCGTCTCGAGCAGCTCGTCGCGCGCTTCGCCCAGACCCAGGATGATGCCGGACTTGGTCAGCAGGCGCGGCGCCGCGCGTCGCGCCCGGCGGAAGAGCTCCAGCGTGCGCTCATAGCGGCCGCCGTGGCGCGCGAGCTTGTAGAGGCGCGGCACGGTCTCGGTATTGTGGTTGAGGATGTCCGGCGCCGCGTCGATCACGACCTGGAGCGCGTCGGACTTGCCCTGGAAGTCGGGGATCAGCAGCTCGACGCGGCAGCCGGGCGCAAAACGCCTGAGCGCCCGCACCGTCGCCGCGAAGGCCCCCGCCCCGCCGTCGGCCAGGTCGTCGCGGTTCACCGACGTGATCACAACGTGCTCGAGGCCGAGCTCGCCCACGGCGCGCCCCACGCGCTCCGGCTCCTCGCGATCTTCCCAGACGGGCTTGCCGTGCGCGACCGCGCAGTAGCCGCAGTTCCGCGTGCAGACATCCCCCAGGATCATGAACGTCGCGGTCGAATCCTCCCAGCACTCGCCGATGTTCGGGCAGTGCGCCTCCTCGCAGACCGAGTGGAGGTTCCACTCGCGCATGAGCCCCTTGAGCCGTATGTAGTTCGGCCCGCCGGGCGCGCGGACTTTCAGCCAGGCCGGCTTTGGGAGCCCCGCCGGCTTCTTTGCTGCCGGCGGCCCGAGCGGCTCGAGGAGGGGAAGCGGAAGTCCCATGGAAGTTTGTCCTTTTTCCCGTTTGACTCCGGTCATTATGGCACACCTTTCACAAGCGCAAAAGGCCCTCCGCGGGAGACGACATACGGGAGCGCTACGATGACCCAGGCGAGCATCACCACCTCGGAATCGCCGAAGTTGTGCTCCGACATCTCCGCGACCAGAAAGCCCGTGATGGCCGCGATGCTCCCGACGACCAGGGCTCGCTCTCCGATCGCGGCCGCCTTCTCGTTGCCCCGCTTCGCCCGCTCTCCGTTGACGTACGCGACGTCCTCGGCCTGGTCGTCCTCGACTATATCGAGGAAGAGAGAGGGCGCCGGATGTCATAATGGTTCGCGATGCTTCGTCTCGCGGTCGCCCTGTCCGTCCTCCCCGTCGCGCTCGCGGTCGCGTTCGACATCGCGACGCTCGTGCCTCACACGACCGTCCGGGTCACGTCAGTCGATGGCCGACAGGCGACGGTCCCCCTGCAGGTGCCCAAGGCGTACGTGTGGGCCGATCCCAAGCTGGTCCGCACGTTGCTTGCCTCGGAGGTGTCCATCGCCAGTCCGGCGACCGCGGGAGGATTTGCGCCCGACGGGGTCTCGGCGGATCAGATCAAGGAGGTCGTGGTGGTACGGGGTCCCGAGTATTGGTGGTGGGCAGACTCGCAGTTGACGGGTTCCGCGGCCGTGCTCGTCGTGTCGCTCTGGATCGGGTTCTTCGTCCTGCGCCGGGTGGTGCGGCGGGTGGCGAGCTGAGCTGCCAGCGCGTTTAGCGGATCGCGAGCAGCGCCCGGAACTCTTCCAGCTCCGCGTGCGGAACATCGGGCCGGTCACGAAGCTTCGCGTAGACACGCGCGGGATCTTCCTCGATGGCCCGGCTCACCTTGGCAAAGAGCTTCACGATACCCCGGGCTTCTCGATCGGCCGTCTTCTGGGCGATGGCGCTCCCGAGCTTGAGCACGCCGCTCAAGATCCGGCTGTCGAGCTTGACGAAGCTGGCCACAACGCTCTTGACCAGAACCCGGCCTGGAGCTCCCGGGACGTACTGGTAGTCGATGATCAGAAGCACCTCGCCATGGATCGCCGGCAGCAGCGCCATGTTATGCTGGCCACGCGTATAGATGACGCGCGTCCCGTCCGTCGCGTAGACCACCCAGAGCCGCCCCGTCGTCCCCCACCCTTCGTCAAAGAAGAGCCCCTCCGCCGTCGGCCAGATGCGCAGGCGCGTGATCCGGAGCGCCTGGGTCACATGGGTCGTGAAGGCGAGGTGATTCAGAAGATACTCAAAGATGTCGCGGCGGGCCAGGAACGGTTCCCCATCGACCCGCGTCGCGATGGACGCGTCGACAGCGACGCCCGTGAGTCGGCTGCGCTCGGCCGCCGGGATGTCCGCGGGCAGGCTCAGCGCCGTGGAGTCGGCCGCGCCGCTCGACGCGATCAGCGGAAGCGTCAGCCACACGACCCCGGCGAGCATCACGGCGACCCGGCGTGTCATCAGTTGCCTTTGGGAATTCCCGCGGGGGGGATTCCCGCGGAGCGAAGCCTGAGCGTCAGCCACTCCTGATTGAACATGACGTGCTTGATCGCCGCGGGCGCCCAGCTCTCCTGAGCCCGGTACACCAAGTGGTACATGCCGTCCGCCGCCCGGATCAGCGCCGGGTAGGAGAAGCGCAGGTCCGGCGCGATCTCGAAGTCCCAAATCTTGGTGAAGCGCCGGCTGTCCCGCGAGTACGCCAGGCTGAGGGGGGTACGCTCTTTCGGCGAATCGTTGTACGCGAGGAGGATTCCCCCGTCCGCCGTGTTCACCGCGTCGACGGCCGATTTCGGGTTTGGGAGCAGCAGCGCTTCGGGGGTGCTCCATCGGCCGCGCGACTGGTCGTATTCGGACCTGAGCACGTGGGGCACGCTCCAGATGGCCGTCCTCAAGTAGGCGACGACCCGCCGGGGCCCGGCCCACGCGAGCGCGGGCTGGAGGTGATCACCGCCCGGAATGCTCCGCGACTCGACCGCTTCGACGACGCCACGGTTGATCTTCAGCTCGAGGACGTAGCCGTGCGTGCCGTACAGCTCGTGGTACACGGGGAGCAAGACCCGGCCGTCGGAGCCCAGCGCCAGCGCGCTGTTTCTCGGCATGTTGCCCCAGCCCGCCACCAGTCGCCGGCTGGAGCCCCAGGTTTTTCCCAGGTCATTGGAGACCTTGTAGTCCACGTGCGAGCCGCTCCAGCCGAACGGGGCGTCCACGGCGGCGTAGAAGAGCCAGAGGTAGCGCTGGTGATCGAGGAACAGAACGGGATTACCCAGGGTCAGGTTTCTGAGCCACGAGCCCCGCGCGCGCTCCCCGCGCTGCACGACCGGCCGTGGTCGCTCCCAGCTGCGGGAGCCGGGCCCGGAGCGGCTGCAATAGATCTGCACATCCCTGGCCTTCTCAGTGCTCCCCGCCGCCCAGCATACGAGAAGGGTGCCGTCCGGGAGCGCGGCGATCGTCGGCGCCTGATTCGAAAGCAGGGTGCCTGGCGGAACCGTCCACTCCCATTCGTACAGGGGCTCGGCGCCGGCGGGGCCCGCCAGCCAGGCCAAGCCACAGAGCGCCAGCAGGCAGACGCGCTCACGCACGGTCGTGAGGAGATGAGGCCAGAGAGTGCGTTTCGTTCTGGCCGGCGGCCCCGTCGAGCTCCCGTGAAACCTCGAGCGCCGTCCGCCTCCAGGTGAAGGCCGAGACCCGCCGCAGGCCCCGCTCGCGGAGATCCTCGCGAAGGCCGCTATCGGTCAGCGTACGGTACATGGCGTCCGCCAAGCCGAGAGCATCATACGGGTCAACCATGAGCGCGGCGTCTCCCGCGACCTCCGGCAGCGAGGACGCGCTGGCCGTGATGACCGGCGTCCCACAGGCCATCGCCTCGAGTACGGGGAGACCGAACCCCTCGCCGAGCGAAGGGAGCACGAGGCACACGGCGTCCGAGTAGAGCTGGCGAAGACCGTCCTCGCCCGCGTAGCCCGCGAAGGTGACGGCGTCGCGAAGTCCCAGGCTCTCGAGCCGCTCCCGCAGGAGGCGCGCATAGGCTGGGCGGCCTTCCCCGCGGATGATCAACCTGCACGGACGACGCCGGCGAAGCAGCGCGAAGGCATCGAGAAGGCGCGGGAGGTTCTTGTGCGGCAGCAGATTGCCGACGTACAGGATGTACGGATCCTCGGGCGGTCGCGGCGACGAGTTGGGCTCGCTGCAGAAAAAAGTGCCGGCGTCGTATCCCGGATAGATGACCTTGACCTTCCCGGCGGGAACGCCATAGTGCTCGAGAATATCACTGCGCGTGTGCTCGGAGTCCGCAACCACCAGCCTCGAATCCTTGAGGATCCGCGGAACGAGAATGCGAAAGTAGTACTGCTGGCGCGGGTATTCAGGCGGGAACCTCAGAGGCAAAAGATCGTGAACCACCGTGACCTGGGGAACCGGCGAGCGCAGGACCCCTTCCGGTACGGTGTTCAAGAGCCCTTTCGCGCCGGTCTTCGACAGCCACAGCCGGAGCGCGCCCTGAAGCCACAGGAGGCGGACGACGTGTCCCCGAGCTCCATAGTCCGGGCGTGTGGCCCGGGGCACTCGCCCGATCCGGGCTCGAAGGGCTCCGAATGCGCCGCCGGAAGACGCGTAGACGAAGAAGTCGCTGCGGATCTCGTCCAGCGCGCGAACGAGCTTGATGGAGTAGATGCCGAGCCCGGTCGGGTTGCCTCCGACGATGGACGCGTTGATCGCCAGCCTCGCGTCAGCCGTCATCGCCGTCCCGGTGACTCGCTTGGGACGCTCGGGCCCGCCGGAAGATCGCCGCGGTTGCGTCCACCATGAGCCGGATTCCGAAATTCCCGAGGGCGCGCCGCCGTCCCGCCTCGCCCATCGCCCTGCGCCGAACAGGGTCGGTGATGAGCTCCGCGATCGCGTCGGCCAGCGCGGCGCTGTCGTTGGGAGGGACCAGAAGCCCGGTCTCGCCATGGATCACGACGTCGCGGTGGCCGGGCACATCGGTCGCAACGACGGCGAGTCCGGCGCACATCGCTTCGACGAGGGACAGGGGCAGGCCTTCCTTTTGCGATGCGGTGACGTAGAGATCGAGTGCCGGGTAAACCCGGACCGGATTCTCCAGGAAACCGGTGAAGATCACGCGGGCCTGCAAGCCCATCTCGAACGTCAGCCGCCGGATCCGATCCTCTTCCGTGCCGGCCCCTACCAGGAGGAGGGTGACGCGCGGGAGCCGTCCGACCAGCCGCTGGACCGCCGCCAGAAGCACCTCGAGCCGCTTGATCGGGTCGAAGCGACTGATGCATCCGAGCACCACATCGTCAGCGGTCAGCGCCAGGCTGTCGCGGCGGACAGGAGATTCGGACATCGCCTGGCTTATCTCCTCCGGAGCGATGCCGTTGACGACCACCGCGTTCTGCTCGGCCTTGAAAAGCCGGAGGCCGAGCCCCTCGACGCTTTGGGAGGCGGACACGTTGATGATCGTGCGACTGAGGCGCGAAAGCTGACGCTCGAGCGCCAGATAGAGCCACTGGCCTATGGGGGAATAGTTGGCGTAGTGAATGCCATGGAAGGTATGAACCGACGACGCCTCGGTCCACCAGGCGGCCAGCCGACCGTAGACGCCTGGCCCTTTGCCGTGGGTGTGGACCACCGCAATGTCGAACTGACGGATCAGGCGGATGGCCAGCAGCAGGTGGCCGAGGCCCAGGCGGCGCCGAGGGAACTCCACGACCCGGAGCCCGAGCGCCTGGAAGCGCTCAAAGAAAATCCCGTCGCGCGGCGCGCCGACCACCACGTCAAACTCGCTCTTGGGAAGCTCGCGGACGAGGTCATAGACGTGCTTCGGTCCGCCGCCGGGAGTGGAAGTGGGCAGCAGCTCGAGGACACCGATGCGGCGGCTCAGGCGAGCCATGGGCTTCTGCCTCCCCGGCTCCCCGTGAAGATCGCCTGACCCGCCATTTCTTGGTGCCGAAGGGGGGACTCGAACCCCCACGGGTTGCCCCACACGCCCCTCAAACGTGCGCGTCTGCCAATTCCGCCACTTCGGCCCGGCGAAGGCAAAGTATGCCGTGGCCGCGAGCGGCTTGTCAATCAGCGCCCGAGCCGGAGCACGCGTCCCACCGCCGACTGGCGCAGCCGCGGGTCGAGGGCGTCGCGGATCCCCTCGCCCATCAGGTTGTAGGAGAGCACGGTCACGAGGATCGCGAGCCCCGGGTAGAGCGTCAGCCACCAGGCGTACGTGATCAGGTCCTTGCCGTCGTTGAGAATGTTGCCCCAGGTCGCGTAGGGCGGCTGGACGCCCAGGCCCAGGAAGGACAGCCCGGATTCGGTCAGGATGGCGGCCGGGATGCCCAGCGTCATCGCGACCAGCACGGGCGCCAGCGCGTTGGGCAGGATGTGCTTGAAGATCACGCGCAGCGCGCCGGCCCCGATGGACTCCGACCAGATGACGAACTCCCGTTCGCGGAGCGCCAGGAACTCGGCGCGCACGAGGCGGGTGACGCCCATCCAGCCGGTCAGGCCGATCACCACCATGATGGTCCAGATCGAGGGCTTGAGAAAGGCCAGCACGGCCAGCAACAGGAAGAAGCGCGGGAAAACCAGCATGAGGTCGACCAGCCTCATGATGAACGCATCCACGATGCCGCCGTTGTAGCCGGCCGTGGCGCCCAGCAGGATGCCGATCAGCACCGCGATCCCCACCGAGACGAAGCCGACCGCCAGCGAAATGCGGGAGCCGTAGAGCAGGCGCGAGAGCACGTCGCGCCCGATCTGGTCGGTGCCGAGCCAGTGCTTCATGGACGGCCCCTCGAGGATCCTCTTCATGTCGGTCTTGGTCGGGTCCCACGGCGCCAGCGCCGGCGCCAGCACCGCGATCACGACCAGGATGCCGACCACGGCTGCGCCGCAGCAGGCCAGCTGGTTGCGGGAGAATGTGCGCCAGAACTGGCGGATCTCCCCTCGCCGCGCACGGGCCGCCGGGAGCATCCTAGCGCCGCCTCCGCCGCCCCGCGAAGCGGATGCGCGGGTCCACGAGCCCGTAGGCGATGTCGGCGAAGAGGTTGGCCAGGAGCGTCAGCGTCGCGACGATGACGAGGTTGCCCATGATGACCGGGTAGTCGCGTGAGAAGACCGACTGGACCATGAGCTGGCCCATGCCCGGGATTGCGAAGATGGTCTCGATGATGACGGCGCCGCCGATGAGGCCGGGCAGGGAAAGCCCGAGGATGGTCACGACAGGCAGAAGCGCGTTGCGCAGCGCGTGCTTGCCGATGACGACGGGCTCGGGCAGGCCCTTGGCCCGCGCCGTCTGCACGTAGTCCTGGCGGACGACCTCGAGCATGCTCTGCCTCATGTAGCGCGAGAGCCCCGCCAGGCCGCCGAAGACCACCACGAAGACCGGCAGGACCAGGTGGCTCAGCAGGTCCCACTGCTTCTGCCAGAAGCTCAGGTACTCGTAGTTGAGCGAGCGCAGCCCGGAAATGGGCAGCCAGTCGAGCTGCACCCCGAAGAGAATCATCAGCAGGAGGGCCAGCCAGAAGTCGGGCGTGGCGAACCCGATGAAGACGAAGACCGTGGTGGCCTTGTCGAAGAGCGAGTACTGGCGCGTCGCCGAGCCGACGCCGATGGGGATCGCCAGCGAGACGATGATGAGCATCTGCACCAAGTTGATGAAGAGCGTGATCGGCAGCCGCTCGCCGATCTTGATCAGGACGGGTCTGGCGTCGGGCTGGAAAGACCGGCCGAAGTCGAGGCGCGCGATGCGGGTCAGCCACCGCCAGTACTGGACGTACAGGGGCTGGTCGAGGCCGTACTCCGCGTTGAGCCGCTTGACGAGTGTCGGGTCGGCAACGCCGTCGATCGGCAGCAGGTAGTCGAAGGGCCCGCCCGGAGCCAGCTGGATGACCAGGAAGGAGATGAAGGTGATCCCGATCAGCAGCGGGACCGCCAGCACCAGCCGGCGCAGGGCGAAGAGCGCCATCTAGCCGGATGTATACCGCTGCAGGGCCTTCGGCACGAACCAGTCGATGAAGTTGTAGCCGATCCCTGCCGGCTCCGGCTTGACGCCCCGCACACGCGAGGACACCGCCGGCAGCACGTCCTTGAAGTACAGGAAGATCAGCGGCTGCTCCTCGGCCAGGATCTCCTGGATGCGGTGATAGGTGGCGACGCGCTCTTTCTGCTGGCAGGAGATGCGGCCCTTCTCGAGGAGCGCGTCCACCTCGGCATTGGCGTAGGAGATGTGGTTCAACTGGTCCGGGCCGGCCTGTGAGGAATGCCACACCGGGTACTGGTCGGGGTCGGTGCCCGTGCTCCAGCCGAGGACGATGGCCTCGAAGCGCCTCTGCTTGATGTACTCCTTGAGGAAGGCGGCCCACTCGATCGTCTGGATGTCCGTCTGGACGCCGATCTCCTTGAGCCGCTCCTGGATGATCTCGGCGATCTTCTTCCGCTCGTCGTTGCCCTGGTTGGTCCGGATCGTGAAGGTGAAGGGCTGGCCGTCCTTGTTCCGCAGGATGCCGTCGCCGTTCTTGTCCGTCCACCCCGCGGCGGCGAGGAGCTGCTTGGCCTTGGCCGGGTCATACGGGTAGCGCTTGACCTTGTCGGTGTAGGCCCAGCTCCCGGGTCGGAGCGGCCCCGTCGCGTCGCGCGCGAGCCCCATGACCACGCCGTCGATCAGCTCCTGCTTGTTGATGGCGTGGGCGAAGGCCTGCCTCACCCGCTTGTCGGCGAAGCGCTTGTCCTTGAGGTTGAAGCCGAGGTACGTGTAGGCGTTGCCCGGGTACTGGAACTTCTGGTAGTCCTTCTTGAAGGCGGGGTAGTCGGTCTGGCGAGCGTACTGGACGGCCGTGAGATCGGCCATGTCCACGCCCTTGGCCTTGAGCTCGAGGAAGATCGTCGCCTGGCTCGGGATGATGCGGTAGACGATCCGCCCGAGATACGGCCGCCCCTGGACGTAGTAGTCCTTGTTGGCCACCAGCACCACCTTCTCCCCGCTTTTCCACTCCTGGAAGCGGTAGGGTCCGGTGCCGACGGGCTGCGTCGTGTTCTGGGGCGCCTCCCGCAGCTTGCCCTCCTCGACGTACTTCTCCAGCACGTGCTTGGGCAGGATGTATGTGCTCCAGCTTCCGAGCGCCTTGGCGAAGGGCTCCTTGTACGTGACCCGCACGGTGTAGGCGTCCGGCGCCGTGACTTCGTTGACGGGCTCGAAGTCATTCCGGTAGGCCGTCGGCGTCTTGGGATTCATGATGGCCTTGTAGGTGAAGAGCACGTCGTCGGCCGTGAAGGGCTTGCCGTCGTGCCACTTCACGTTCTTCCGCAGCTTGAAGGTCAGGGTCAGGCAGTCCTTGCTGAACTGCCAGGACTCGGCCATCGACGACACCCAGTTCAGGTCCTTGTCGGTCTGCACGAGCCCGTCGTAGATAAGCGCGCCAATCGCGTGCGAGGCGCCATCCGTCGTGATATTCGGGATGAGCCCGGTGATGTCCCCGATCGAGGCCTGGACCAGGGTCTCGCCATGGGCGGGTTTCTCGTTCGCCGCCGGAGTCTCGTCGGCCGCGATCTCGGCCTCGCGCCCGCAGCTGCCGCCGAAGGCGAAGAGCGCGGCCAGCGCCAGCAGGGTGGCTCCGCGCGCGGGGCGCATGCTACTTCTTCTCCGGCGCGGGCGCGGGCACTGCCGGCGCGGAAGCCGGCATGATCGTCGTCGAGCGGTTGTGGGCCAGCACGGCCAGCGAGAACGACGTCACCATGAAGGCCACGGCGACCACCGTCGTGATCTTGCCGAGGACGGTCGGCGTACTCATCGAGCCGAACACCGCCTGACTCCCGCTGCCCCCGAAGGCCGAGCCGATGTCGGCGCCCTTGCCCGCCTGGAGCAGTACCAGGCCGATGATGATGAGGCTCACGATGACGTGGATGATGACGAGCAAGGTGAACATGCGCGGGTCACTCCTTCGATGATCCGCCCCTCGAGGCGGACTTCTTCGCGATGGTGATGAAGCCTTGCGCCTGGAGCGAGGCGCCGCCCACGAGGGCGCCGTCGATGTCCGGCTCCTGGCAGAGCGCCGCCGCGTTGTCGGGCTTGACGCTGCCGCCGTAGAGGATTCGCAGGGATTGGGCGGTCTCTTTCGAGGCGAGCTCGGAAACGAGCCCGCGCAGATAGCCGTGGACCTCCGCGGCCTGGGCGGGCGTGGCGTTGACACCGGTGCCGATGGCCCACACGGGCTCGTAGGCCAGGACGGTGCGCGCGATCTCGTCGGCCCCGAGGCCGGCCCACCCGGCGCGCAGCTGCCCCTCGACCACGGTGAAGGTCAGCCCCTGGCGCCGCTCCTCCGCGGTCTCGCCGACGCAGAGCAGCGGCTGGAGCCCGTGGCGAAGCGCCGCCGCGACTTTGCGGGCGATGTCGTCGTCGGTCTCGCGGAAGAGGTGCCGGCGCTCCGAGTGCCCGAGGATGACGAAGCGGCAGCCCAGCTCGGCGAGCATGCCGGGCGCGATCTCGCCGGTGAAGGCGCCCTTGTCCTCCCAATGGCAGTTCTGGGCGCCCCAGCCGATGGGCGAGCCCGCCAGCACCTCCGCCACCGCGGGCAGCGCCGTGAACGGCGGACAGAGCGCCACTTCCACGCCGCGCGGGCGCTTGAGCCCGTCGCGCACTCCCGAGGCCAGCTCCCGCGCCTCGGCGAGCCCGCCGTGCATCTTCCAGTTGCCGACGACGAGGGGTGTCCGCATCAGGGCGCCTCGCCGAGGGCGGCCACTCCGGGCAGCACGCGCCCCTCGAGGAACTCGAGGAAGGCGCCGCCGGCCGTCGAGATGTAGCCGATGCGGTCGATGACGCCCGCCTCCCGCACCGCCGCGATGGTGTCGCCGCCGCCGATGACGGAAAAGGCGCCGCACCCTGACACCGCGCGCGCGACACCGAGAGTGCCCGCCGCGAAGGCCGGCTTCTCGAAGACGCCCATCGGCCCGTTCCAGACGACGGTCTTGGCGCCCTGGAGCGCGGCGCCGAACTGGGCCACGGTCAGCGGGCCGATGTCGAGGCCCATCAGCTCGTCAGGGATCTCGCGCACGCCCACGGTCCGGACGCCGTCCGCGTTGTCGGAGGACGGCGCCACGACCAGGTCCACCGGCAGCCCCACCCGCACGCCGAGGCTCCTGGCGCGCGCCAGGATGCCGCGCGCCTCTTCGAGCCGGTCGGCCTCGAGAAGCGAGCGGCCGACGCCGTGACCCAGCGCCGCGAGAAAGGTGAAGGCCATGCCGCCGCCGATCAGGAGGGCATCCACTCGGGTCAGCAGGTGCTCGACCAGGGCGAGCTTGTCGGAGACCTTCGCCCCGCCCAGCACAGCGGCCACGGGCCGCTCGGGCCGCTCGAAGATCCGCCCCAGCGCCGCGAGCTCGCGCGCCATGAGCAGCCCGGCCGCGGCGGGCTGGAGGAAGAGCGTGATCCCCTCGGTCGAGGCGTGCGCTCGGTGCGCCGCCGCAAAGGCGTCGTCGACGTAGACGTCGGCAAGCGCGGCAAGCCGGCGCGCGAACTCGGGGTCGTTGGCCTCCTCGCCCGGGTGAAAGCGCAGGTTCTCGAGCAAGACGGTATCGCCCGGCTTGAGGGCGGCCGCGGCCGCCTCGACCTCGGGCCCGGCGCAGTCGGGCAGGAGGGGCACCCGTCGGCCGAGCAGTTCATCGAGTCGCGCGGCCACCGGCGCGAGCGAGTAGCGCGGGTCGACCTTGCCCTTCGGGCGCCCCAGATGCGAGGCGAGGATGACCGACGCTCCCGCCTTGAGGCAGTGCTCGATCGTGGGCACGACGGCGCGGATGCGCGTGTCCTCTGCGACGCGGCCGTCCTCGAGCGGGACGTTGAGGTCCACCCTGAGGAAGACGCGTTTCCCCGCGAGGTCCAGTTGATCGACGCTGAGCTTGGGCAAGCTGCCTTGGTCCGGCTACAGTGACTTCGACATATACCGGATGAGGTCCTTGACTCGGTTCGAGTAGCCCCACTCGTTGTCGTACCAGGCGAGGACCTTGACCATGGTGCCGTCGATGACCGCGGTGGACTGCAGGTCCACGATGGACGAGTGCGGGTTCCCGTTGAAGTCCACCGAGACCAGCTGCTCGTCCGTCGCGTCAAGGATCCCGCGCAGCGCGCCCGTCGCGGCGGCGCGGAAGGCATCATTGACCGCCGCCGCCGTCGTCGGCTTCTCGAGATCAGCGGTCAGGTCCAGCACCGAGACATTGACGGTCGGCACGCGGATCGCGATCCCGTCGAGCTTGCCCTTGAGCTCGGGCAACACGAGTCCCACGGCGGTCGCGGCGCCCGTCGTCGTCGGGATCATGCTGACGGCGCCCGCGCGCGCGCGGCGCAGATCCTTGTGCGGGAAGTCGTGGATGGGCTGGTCGTTGGTGTAGGAGTGCACGGTGGAAGCGAAGCCGCGCTTGATGCCGAAGTTGTCGAGCAGGACCTTGGCGACGGTGGCGAGGCAGTTGGTGGTGCACGAGGCGTTGGAGACGAGCTCGTGCTTGACCGGGTCGTACTTGTGCTCGTTGACGCCCAGCACGATGGTGATGTCGGGGTCCTTGGCCGGCGCCGTGATCACGACCTTCTTGGCGCCCGCCTGCAGGTGCTTGGTCGTCGTGGCTTTGTCGCGGAAGACACCTGTGGATTCGACGACGATGTCCACGCCCATCTCGCCCCATGGCAAGGTCGCCGGATCCTTCGCGGAGCAGACGCGCACCTCGCGCCCGTTGACGAAGATCGCCTCGCCCTTGTGCGTCACCTCGGCGTCGAGGATGCCGTGGACCGAGTCGTACTTCAGAAGGTGGGCGAGCGTCTTGGCGTCCGCCAGGTCATTGACCGCCACCACCTCGAGCTCCGGCGCCTGGAGCGCCGCGCGAAAGAACACCCGACCGATGCGCCCGAACCCGTTGACCCCCACCCGCACGCCCATGATGCGCTCCTTGGTGACGATTATTGAGGATTGGCGGCGACTTCCGCCTCACGAGAGCCCTGATTATAGGCGGGGCGGGCCGGGCCCGCAACGTCTTTGGGGGACGGTTAGAGGGCCCGGGCGACGGTCAGGACGCCGACGGCGGCCGCCCCTGCCCGGTAGAGGCTGCGGGCGCACTCCCCCGCCGTGGCGCCGGTGGTGAGCACGTCGTCCACAAGCACGACGTGGCGATCGGCGATCAGCTCGGGGCGGCGCACCGCGAAGGCGTCGCGGACATTCCGCCTGCGCGCCGCGGCGTCGAGATCGGTCTGGGGCTGGGTCGGCACGGCCCGCAGGAGGGCGTCGGCCACCACCGGCACGCTCCAGGCGCGCTCGAGGCGCCGGGCCAGGAGCAGCGCCTGGTCGTAGCCCCGCTCGCGCGCGCGGCGGGGATGGAGCGGGACCGGCACGAGGACGTCAGGCGCAGCGCCCGGCAGCGCAGAGAGACCCAGCCCGGCGAGGAGGTCGCCCAGCGGATTCGCCATCCCGCGCCGTCCGCCGAACTTGAAAGCGTGGATCGCCTCGCGCACGAGACCGCCGTAGAGCACAGCCGCGCGCGCGTACGCGAAGCCCGGCCGCCGGCCCCGGCACGCACCGCAGAGCCCCTCGATACCGAGCGGGGCGCCGCAGCACCGGCACCACGGCGGCGCGATCCGCTCGAAGCCTTCCCAGCACGCGCCGCAGAGCGGGTCGCGCCGGCCGGCGCCGAGCATCCCGTCGCAGACCGGGCAGAGCGGAGGGAAGACGAGGTCGAGGGCGGCGGTGACCCACTGCCGCCACTCCGCCTCCTCGCGGGGAGCTACGGGCGCGACGTGTTCCAGCCGCGGCATGACGGGCACCGGTCGATCCAGCGCCCGTGCTCGGCCCCGCACGCGCTACAGCGGTAGGGCCAGTCGAACGCGCCGCTGAGCGTGAGCGCCCGCCGGTATTCCTCGAACGCCTCTGCCGTCTGTCCGCGGCGCTCGAAGATCGCACCGAGGACGGCGTGGAGCCCGGGCAGGTTCGGCTCCCGGACCTCCACCTTCTGAAACTGGTCGGCGGCCTCGTCCAGCATGGCGAGCTCGAAATAGACGCGGCCGAGGGCGAAGGCCAGCGGCACGCTCTCCGGAGCGCGCGCGCTCGCAGCCTGGTACAGCGCGATCATCCGTGTCGGGCGGCCCTCGACCCTGTACGCCTGCTCGAGGCGGGCCAGGAGCGGAAGCTCCGGATGGATCTCGACCGCCCGCTCCCACACGCGGAGGGCCTCCCGGCTGTCGCCCGCCGCCCTGTGAGCGTCTCCTAGCGAAATGATGGCGGGCACGAAATCGGACTGGGAGCGGAGCGCGTCGCGGAAGCG
Source organism: Candidatus Methylomirabilota bacterium (assembly GCA_035936835.1). Taxonomy (NCBI): domain Bacteria; phylum Methylomirabilota (SeqCode); species Candidatus Methylomirabilota bacterium. The sequence goes on from DASYVT010000148.1 coordinate 44,006, forward strand.
GGCGATGGCGGCCTGAACCTGGCCCCCGGCGAGAAGCGCCCGCCCGAGCTCGTACTGGATGCCGGCCAGCATCGCCTGTTCCGGGCGCCGCTCGCCCGGGCCGAGGGCGACGAACCGCTCCTGCGCGCCGAGCGCCTGCTGCCACCGCCCCTCGGCCACGGCGAGATCGCGCAGGGCGCGAAGCGCGGCCACGTGGTCGTGGTCGCGGACCAGCAGGCGCTCGAGCAGGGCCGCGGCCTCCCCAGGGCGGCCCGTCCGCCGGAAGTCCTCCGCCGCCGCGAGCACGAGCTCGGGTCGCTCCTCGCCCCGGAGCGCGTCCAGGTGGTGGACCAGGGCCCCGTGGGCGTCTCCGCGCTCCAGCGCGAGCTCGCCCAGCCGCGCGTGCGCCTGCGCGTGGCCGGGATCCCGCGTCAAGAGCTCCTCGTAGATCTGGAGCGCCGCGTCGGCGCGACCGGACAGCTGGGCGTCCACGCCGCGGTGGTAGACGTCCCCGAGGGATTCGGCGCGCCGGGCCTCGCGCGCGCGCTGGTAGTCGCGGTAGGAGCGTCCGAGGTCGCGGACGAAGCCGAGGAGCAAGGCCAGCACCGCGCCGGCGAGGAACGCGCCAACCACCAGCGCGGCCAGCGGGACCTCCCAGGCCCAATCGGCGGCGACGGCTATGCTGACGCGCGCGGTGTTTAGTGAGGCGAGGTATGCGACGGCGGCGCCGAAACCGAGAGCAAGCAGGACGCCGATGCGGACGGACACGGCTTTAGGGCTCCCGGGCGGCGCTACCCGGCGGCGGTGCGCTCTTCTTCTTCGATGAGCCGCTGGCAGTCGATGCAGTAGCGGGCGAAGGGCAGCGCTTCGAGGCGCTTGTCGGAGATGGCCTCCCCGCACCGCTCGCAGTCGCCGAAGCTGCCTCCGTCGATCTTCTGCAGCGCGGAGACGACCTCTTTCAGGACCCGGCGGTCGCCGTTGCTCAGCTCGAAGAGGAACTCGCGGTTGTAGGACATCGCGGCCTGGTCGCCGAGGTCCTTCGTGGAGTCGTCCTCGGGACCCTTGGCGTAGAGCACGGTCTTGTCCACTCCTTCGGAGAGCTGGCGATGCTTCTCCTCCAGCTTCTTCTTGAACTGGGCCAAGCGGTCCTTCCTCATCGCTGTCTCCTCCGCGACACGGCGGTCCGGGGCCGGAATTAGTGGCGAAGGCTACCACGCCCTCCAGCGGAAATCAATCGCCGGCGGCCGCTCCCCGCTCCACGGAGAGGAGCGGCGCGTCGCCCCACAGGCGCTCGAGCGCGTAGAAGTGCCGCGTCACTCCGACGAAGACGTGCACGATGACGTCGACGTAGTCCAGCAGCAGCCACCCGCTCGCTGCGCTGCCCTCCTGGTGTCGCGGCCGCGTAGCCGCGCCCTTGAGCGCCATACGCACGGCCTCGACGATCGTGTCGGCCTGCGTCGTCGAGCGCGCGCTCGTGACGACGAAGAAGTCGGCGACCGTGGACAGTCCCCGGAGATCGAGGATGACGAGGTCCTCGGCGTTCTTGCCCAGCGCGGCGCGGGCCGCCAGGCGCGCGGTGACTTCAGCGGAAAGGGGTGCCATCAGGGTGCCGGGCGGTACAGGCGGTGCTCGCGGATGTAGGCGGCGACGGGCTCAGGCATCCGGTAGGCGAGGCTCCTGCCGTCACGCGCGCGGCTGCGCAGGTCCGAGCCCGAGATCGGCAGCGAGGCCGCGCGGTAGAGCACGGGTCCGTCCGCGCTACCGAAGGCGGATAGTCCAAGCTCGTGGAGGACCTTCTGGGCCGCCGGCGCCTCGGACTCGAAGTCGGCGCCCGTGCGCGGCACGACGACCAGACGCGCCAGGCGGGCGACCTCCCGCGGCTCCCGCCAGCTCAAGAGGTCGAGAAAGGTTTCCGAGCCGATCAGCAGATGGAGGTCGCCTTCACCCCGGAGCGCCTGGAGCGTATCCACGGTGTAGGAAGGTCCCCGGCGGTGGAGCTCGACGTCCGAGACGGCGAAGCGCGGGTGTAGGCTGACGGCCAGCTCGGTCATCCGGTACCGATGCTCCGCCGACGCCAGTTCGGCCGCGGGCTTGTGGGGCGGGACGGCCGCCGGCACGAAGAGCACTCGGTCGAAAGCCAGGGCCTCGCAGATCTCGTCGGCGAGGAGCAGGTGTCCGAAGTGGATCGGGTTGAACGAGCCGCCGAACATGCCGACCTTGGGCACCGGGGCCGCTACTCCCGCACCTGGCCGTCACCCATCAAGACGAACTTGATCGTGGTCAGCTCGCGCACGCCGACGGGCCCGCGCGCGTGCAGCCGCGAGGTCGAGATGCCCATCTCGGCGCCCATGCCGAACTGCGAGCCGTCCACGAGGCGCGTCGAGGCGTTGACGAGGACTGCGGCGGCGTCCACCTCACGAGTGAAGCGGCGGCTGTTCCGGAGGTCGGACGTCACGATGGCCTCGGCCAGCCCGGAGCCGTGGCGCCGGATGTGCTCGATGGCGGCGTCCAGTCCGTCGACGACCCGGATCGCGACGATATAGTCGAGGTACTCCGTGTCCCAGTCGGCGTCCGTCGCCGGCCGTGCGTCGGGCACGACAGCCCGCGTGCGGTCGTCCCCGCGCATCTCTACCCCGGCCTCGCGCATCCGCGCCGCCACCTTTGGCAGGAAGCGTGCTGCCACCGCGGCGTCCACGAGGAGGGTCTCCATGGAGTTGCACACGCTCACGCGCTGCGCCTTGGCGTTGACCGCGATGGCCGCGGCCATGTCGAGGTCGGCGCCGGCGTCCACGTAGACGTGGCACACGCCTTTGTCATGCTTGAGGACGGGCACCGTGGCGCGCTCGGCGACCAGCCGCACGAACTCTTCGCCGCCGCGCGGGATGATGAGATCGACGAAGCGGTCGAGCGTGAGCATGGCCATAACCGCCGCGCGGTCGGCGGTGTCCACAACCTGCACCGAGTCCGCGGGCAGGCCGGCCTTCTCCACCGCCTTGCCGAGCACGTTGACGATGGCGGCGTTGGACGCGAGCGCCTCGCTGCCGCCGCGCAGCAACACCGCGTTGCCGGACTTGAGGCAGAGGCCGGCGGCGTCCGCCGTGACGTTGGGGCGCGACTCGTAGATGAAGCCGATGACGCCCAGCGGGACGCGGACGCGCGAGATCTCGATCCCGTTGGGCCGGCGCCAGGCCTCGACGGTCTCGCCCACGGGGTCGGGCAGCGCCGCGATCTGGCGCAGACCCGCCGCCATCTCTTCGATGCGCGCCTCGGAGAGCGTCAGCCTGTCGATGAAGGCCGAGGTGAGCCCGGCGGCCCGTCCGCGTTCGACGTCAGCGCGGTTGGCCTCGAGCACGGGGGCCGTCTTCTCCTCGAGCCCGCGGGCCATCTGAAGCAGCGCCTCGTTCTTGGCGCGGGTGGAGGCAAGGGCCAGCGCGCGGGCCGCCTCCTTCGCCGCCCGCGCCTTCGCGGTCACGTGCGCCGTCACGTCCATGGTCAGCATCCTCCCGGGCCGGAGAGCACCACCAGGTTGTCCCGATGGATGACCTCGGCGAGCCCCTTGTACCCCAGGACCTTCTCGATCTCGGCCGTCTTCGCGCCGCGGATCTTCCTCAACTCGGCCGCGTCGTAGTTGACGAGCCCCCGCGCGAACTCCTGGCCGTCGGGCTCGGCCAGCGCCACGACCTCGCCGGCGCTGAACTCGCCCTGGACGCCCACCACACCCGACGGCAGAAGGCTCTTCCCCTTCTCAGTCAACGCCTTTCGCGCCCCGGCGTCAACGGTCAGCCGCCCCTGCGGCGGGACGGCGAACGCGATCCAGCGTTTACGCGCCGCCAGCCTGTCGTCGCGCGGCAGGAAGTGGGTCCCCAGCGGTTCGCCCTTGAGCAGGCGGCCCAGCGTGCCGGGCTCGCGGCCGCTTGCGATCACCATGGGGATGCCGGAGGCGCCGGCCTTCTGCGCCGCCTCGAGCTTGGTGGCCATGCCGCCGACCGAGACCCGGCCGACTTCGTCGAAGCAGAGCTTGCGGATCTCCTCGGTCACGGCCTCGACCGTCTCGATGCGGCGCGCCGAGGGATCGCGCCGCGGGTCGCCCGTGTAGAGGCCGTCGACGTCCGTCAGCAGCACCAGCAGGTCGGCGTCGATGAGGTGGGCGACGAGGGCCGCCAGGTTGTCGTTGTCGCCCACCTTGATCTCGTCCACGGCGACCGTGTCGTTCTCGTTGATGATGGGCAGCACGCCGAAGTGGAGCAGCGCCAGCAGCGTGTTGCGGGCGTTCAAGTACCGGCCGCGGTCGCTGATGTCCTGAGAGGTCAGAAGCACCTGGCCGACCTTGATGCCGTGGCGCTTGAAGGCCTGCTCGTAGTGCCACATGAGCGCCGACTGCCCGACGGCCGCAGCGGCCTGCTTCTCCGGGATCGAGCGCGGGCGGGACGTGAGGCCCAGCCGCGCAATGCCCGCGGCGATGGCACCCGACGACACGAGCGCGACCTCCCGGCGCTCGGCGACGAGCGCGGCGATGTCTCCGGCCAGCGCCGTGATGCGCTTGCCGTCGAGCCCTTCGCCCGGGCTCGTGATCAGGCCGCTGCCGACCTTGACCACGAGACGCCGCGCCCGTGTCAGCCCGCGGCGGGCGCCCATATGTGGCTCGTCAGGATCTTGGCAATATCGCGCAGCAGCCCGTCGAGCCCCAGGCCCGTGACCGATGAGATGGCGTGGAAGGAGAGCCCCTCGGCCGCGCACAAGCTCTCGAGCGCGCGGCGCCGCTCCTCGGTGCCGGGCAGCTCGGCCTTGCTCCCCGCCACGATCTGCGGCCGCGCCGCCAGCTCCCCGGAGTACGCGGCGAGCTCCCCCTGGATGACGCGCCAGTCCTCGACCGGGTCACGGCCGGAGCCCGGGTCGAGATCGACCAGGTGCACGAGGACGCGCGTCCGCTCGGTGTGGCGCAGGAAGCGGTGGCCGAGCCCCTTGCCCTCGGCGGCCCCTTCGATGAGCCCCGGCAAATCGGCGATGACGAAGGAGCGATGCTCATCCACCCGGACGATCCCCAGGCTCGGCTGGAGCGTGGTGAACGGGTAGTCCGCGATCTTCGGCTTGGCGGCCGACAGCCGCGAGACGAGCGTGGACTTACCGGCGTTGGGGAATCCGACGACGCCCACGTCGGCCAGGAGCTTGAGCTCGAGGTGGATCCAGCGCTCCTCGCCGGGGCGCCCGAGGTCGGCGCGGCGCGGCGCGCGATTGGTGGAGCTGGTGAACCGTGCATTGCCGCGCCCGCCGCGCGCGCCGCGCGCCACGAGCACGCGCTCGCCTGGCGCCGTCAGGTCTCCCAGGCGCTCGCCCGTGGCGCGGCCCGACACCACAGTGCCGAGCGGCACGCGCAGGACCGTGTCCTCGCCGGAAGCGCCCGTTTTGTTGGCGCCCTTGCCGTGCTGGCCGCGCTCGGCGGTGTAGTGCCGCTGGTAGTGGAAATCGAGGAGCGTGGTGATGGACGGATCAGCTTCGAGGAAGATGCTACCGCCGTCACCGCCGTCGCCGCCGTCCGGGCCGCCGCGGGGAATGAACTTTTCCCGCCGGAAGCTCACGCAGCCCGCGCCCCCGTCGCCGCCCTTGACGAAGACGTCGATCTCGTCGACGAACATCTCAGGCCCCGGGGACGCCGGGCGCGATCAGGCTGGCTGCTGGGCGATGCTGACGTACTTGTCGTCGCCCTTGCGCTCGAAGCGAACGTAGCCGTCGGAGGTGGCGAACAGCGTGTGGTCCGTGCCGAGCCCGACGTCGACGCCTGCCTTGAAGCGGGTGCCGCGCTGGCGGACAATGATGCTGCCCGACGTCACGAACTGCCCGCCGAAGCGCTTGACGCCCAGTCGCTGCGAATTCGAGTCACGCCCGTTGCGGGAACTGCCGACGCCCTTCTTGTGAGCCATCGCGCTATGCCTCGATCTTGGTGATGCGGACCGCGGTCATGATCTGCCGGTGCCCGCGGTGCCGGCGGTAGTTCTTCCTGCGCTTGAACTTGACCACGAGGACCTTGGCGCCCTTCTTCTCGGAGACCACCTGGCCCGTGACTTTCGCTGCGGCAAGCGCCTTGGGCTCCACGGTCACCCGCCCGTCGTTGCTGACCATGAGCACCTGCGTGAACTCCACGGGCGAGCCGGCCGCCTTGTCGAGGCGCTCGACCTTGATCACCTGGCCCGGGGCCACCCGGTACTGCTTCCCGCCGGTCGCGATGACCGCTTCCATTGCCCTCTGACCTCTCTTCGGATGAAATTTGAGCGAGCGCTCATGTGACCACAGGAGGAGCTCGAAAGTCAAGCAGGACGCGGCGTTAGCTGTTCGAGCCTTCGTGGAGCGGCTTGCCGCGCCACATGACCGGGGATGCCTCCCAGCGGTACGGCAGCTCGATGTGCCCACCGGGCGTCGTGATGGACGCCAGCGCGGCGAGCGCGGCGCGCAGGACGGCCAACTGCTTGTCGTGGTTTCCCGGCTCGCCCAGCATGCTGCCGCGAGGGAAGCGTGCGTGCGCCCAGCGGGGAGGCATGACGCGCCCGGTCGCCCCTGGGTTGTTGGAGAGTGAGATGGTCGGGATGCCCCAGGCCTCGATCTCGCGCTGCACCAGTCCGCCGGACTGGTGGCAGATGGGTCACACGGGTACGAGGAAAGCCGCGTCCGCGCCCTCGGCCTTGAGCCGCGAGGCGATCTCGGGCGCCATGGTCTCGGCGATGTCGGCCGCTCGGGTGCAGTAGCCCATCAGGCTGTAGTGGGTCGGCGTGAGTCCGCCGATCTCGCCGCACGCTTCGAGCTCGCGCAGCCGGTCCAGCGGGAAGATCGTGTTCATGTCCGCACGCGCGGTTTCGTGGGGGAAATGCTCGTGCGAGATGGCGAGCGTCTGGATCGCGGTCCCGGCCGGGATGGCGCGGAGGCTCCAGTCCCCGTCCGGAGCCTTGCCGTCGAAGGGCAGGTCGTGGCCCGTGCGATAGAGGCCGCCCGTGGTGACCACGCCGATGCGCAGGGCCGCGAGCGGCTTCGTCAGCGGCGTCCAGGGCGTCTCGGTGAAGGCCGGCCAGGGATAGCTCGTGAAGGCCGACGCGTAGTCGTGCTGCTCGATCAGCGGCGCGGCCCCGGGCCACCACGCGGCATAGCGTGATCGGAAATCGGCGATCCAGCGCGTATCCGCCTTGGCGCGGGCGGTCATGCGGCCGCCATGTAGCGCGAGAGGCGCTCGCGCAGGAAAAGGCGCGAGCGGTGCACGCGTGACTTCACCGCGGGCAGGCTCAGGTGCAGCGTCTCGGCGATCTCCGGGTTCGACAGCCCTTCCACATCATGCATGAGGAAGGCCGTCCGGTAGTCGGCCGGGAGGTCGTTGATCGCCGTCGTCAGCACCGTCCTGAGCTCTGTCTGGAGCGCCGGCTCCTCGACCTTGCCCGACCAGTCGGCGACCGGCTCGGCGTGTTGGCGGTGCTCGTCGAAGGCGGGCTGGAGATCGTCCCACAGCACCTCGTTGCGTCGGCCGCGCCGCCGGCGAAGTTTCTGGTACGCCGTGTTGGCCGTGATCCGGTACACCCAGCTGCCGAAGGCCGACTCGCCCTTAAAGGTGTCGATCTTGCGCGCTGCGGTCCAGAGCGCGTCCTGGACGACCTCCTCGGCATCCTGCTCGTTGCCGGTGATGCGAATGGCCAAGCGATAGACGCGGTCGCCGTAGGTATCGAGCAGCAGCTCTGGCGCCGCGGCATCGCCACGGCGCAGCCCTTCCAGGAGGGCCGCGTCGCGGTCGACGCGCGGGGCTCCGGCCGGCCGCGGCTCGGGCTCGGTCATCGTTTCCGCCTGTGGGAAGCTCATCATGACTCTCCTGTGCCCCGCCGTGCGGAGCACGCTTGTCGTCGTCGGCTTAAGACTGGGCGCTCAAGACCGGGAGTACAGGGTCAGGTGTCGCTTGAGCTCGTCCACGCATTGCTCCATCACCGTGATGTCCTTGGTCACCTTGCTCATGAGGATGGCGCCCTCGAGGCTGGCCACGAGGAAGTGGGCCGCCCCGTCGGGATTGCAGTCGGCGCTGAGCCGCCCGGACGCCTGGCCCTGGCGGAGCGATCGGGCCAGCGTCGCGCGCCACTGGACGAAGATCTCGGCCAGCCGCTGCCTGAAGCCCTCGTGGACGTCGGACAGTTCGGAGGCGAGATTGCCGATGGGGCAGCCTCCGACGCAGTTGCGCTGGCGCAGGTTGTCGAGGACACGGTCGAGGAAGCCGTGGATCTGCGCGACGGGATCGCGATCGGGATCGACGAAGGACGGTTCGAGGGTGCGCTCGAGAAAGCCGCGCACCAGCCGGTCGATGATGGCGTAGCAAAGCTCTTCCTTGCTCTTGAAGTGGTAGTAGAAGTTGCCCTTGCCCACGCCGCTCTCGCGGAGGACATCGTCGAGCGAGGTGCAGTGGTACCCCTGGAGGTGGATCAGGCGGGCGGCCGCGTCGAGGATCTGATCCCTCGTTGCCGCTCCCTTTGCGCTCTTCGTCTCGGTCAGCATGTGCCCGTCACGTCCCCTTGGAAATGTATTGTACCAAACGGTCAGTACAAGTCTAGATCATGACTAATTCCGGTGTCAATCTGGAATATTTATTCTTCTAAGTCAGATACTTGCTGAGCCAAGAGCGCATAGTCTCCCAGGCGTTCTGGGCGGCAACCGGGTCGTAGGAGGCCCGGTCGTTGCAGAAGAAGCCGTGCCCGGCTCCCTTGTAGACCTTCACCTCGGCCGTCTTCTTGAGCCGCTTGAGCGTCTCGTCCACGCGCCTGACCTGGTCCATCGGGATCATGCGGTCCGCTTCGCCAAAGAAGCACAGCACCGGGCACTGGATGCGGTCTGCCAGGTTGATCGGCGCGGCCGGCGTGTCGGCCGCGATGCCGCCGCCGTAAAACGGCACGGCGACCTTGATGGCCGCGGGGTGCCGGCACGCGGTGAGGAAGGCGATGCGGCCGCCGACGCAGAAACCTGTGATGCCGATGCGATCGCCCCGCACGTCGGGCCGGCCCTTCAGGTGCTGGATGACCACGCCCAGCTCCGCCATCAGGACGGCGTCGTCGAACTTCTGGATGTAGCCGATCGCGCGCGGCACGTCCTCGTATGGCACGATCGGGCTGCCGAAGCGGTAGAAGAGATCGGGCGCGATGGCGACGTACCCCTCCCGCGCGATGCGCTCGGCTACGTCCTTGATATGGGCGTTGAGGCCGTACGCCTCCATGACGACGATGACGGCGGGATGGGGCCCGGGACCTGCGGGCCTGCAGACGTAGGCCGGCATCAGGCCGTCGGCCGTGGGCAGCGACTCCATCTCGGTGCGAATGTCCATGAGTTCCCCCGCGCTAGAAGCTCAAGAGCTTGAGAAGGTCCGCCGTCAGGTCGTACAGCTGGGCGCAACCACTCTCGCCGCCCAACTGTGTCTGGATGCGCTTGCGCAGCTCCCCGTCTGCCGGCTGGCCCACGAGGGACCCGATCTTGCCCTGGGGCTCCGTGCAGATGCCCTGGTACGGCAGCCGCGAGGTGATGGAGTCTGCCGCGGCCACGGTTCCGTCTTCCAAATTTATCTCGACATGGAGGTCGAAGCCGTGGACGTTGTCGTGCATCGAGTGGAAGAGGTGGAGCCGCGATCCCGTGCGCACGAGCCGCATGACTTTCTTCCGCACGAAGATCCGTCGCGCACCGGGCGACGGGCTGTAGAGATCCGCGACCATCGGCGTCGAGACGACCCGCGTCTCGAGCAGCGCGCGGCCCGCGGAGCTGTAGGTGAAGCAGGAGCCGGGGAGATCGATCCATCCAGTAGTATCGAGGTCCCAGCAGGCGCGCGCGCCGCCGGCGGCCAGCCCGGCCGTCGCCTCGCGCGGGAGCTTGGTCGCCTGACGCGCGAGGCGCGCGATCTCGATACCGGCGTCTACGAGGAGCCGCGAGCCCGGCCCCGACCCCGCCAGCTCCGCCAGGCGCCGGCTGAAGCCCGCCACCATCCGCGCGCCGGCGAGCTGCCCGAACCGCTCGGCGGCCGCGGGATCCGCCGCGCCGTCGAGAACCCGCGCCACGGCCTCGCGCACCTCATAGCGCGGCGATGGCGTGCACACCGCCACGAGCTCCACGGCCGCGTCGTCGTCGGTGAGACGCACGGTATGAGTGAAGGCGTCGTCGTGCGTGTTGTCCACCCAGCCTTCCATGCTCCGCTCGTAGCCGTCGCGGCCGTCGAGGTACGGAGAGGTGATCACGTGGAGAGGTACTTCTCCGGATTGGCGTCGAACTTCTGCTTGCACCCCGCGGCGCAGAAATAGATCATCTGCCCCTTGTAGTTCGATTGGGCGGCGGCCTTTTTCGGGTCGACTTCCATACTGCACACCGGATCCTTCGCCATGGCGCGTTCTCCCTCCTCGGGCAGTGTGGTGTGGAAGCGCTTGAGCCTCAGGCTGTTGGCGACGACCGAGACCGACGACAGCGCCATCGCCAAGCCCGCCAGGATCGGCGAGAGCAGAATGCCCCAGAGCGGGTAGAGCGCCCCGGCGGCCACCGGCACCAGCACGATGTTGTACCCGAAGGCCCAGCCCAGGTTCTCCTTGATGATCCGGATGGTCCGGCGCGACAGCTCCACCGCCGTCACGACCCTATGGAGATTTCCCCTCATCAGCGTGACGTCGGCAGCCTCGATGGCCACGTCCGTGCCGGAGCCCATCGCGATACCGACGTCGGCCTGGGCCAGGGCCGGCGCGTCGTTGATTCCGTCACCGACCATCGCGACCAACCGGCCTTCCCCTTGCAGCCGCTTGATCTCGGCCGCCTTCTGCTCCGGCAGCACCTCGGCCAGCACGCGGTCGATGCCGGCCTGGCGGGCGATCGCCTCCCCCGTCAGCCGCGTGTCGCCCGTGAGCATGGCGACCTCGATGCCCAGCGCCTGGAGAGCCGCCACCGCCGCGCGCGCGTCCGGCTTGAGGACATCGGCCACGGCGACGAGGCCGTGGGTCTCTCCGGCGAAGGCGACGTACACGACACTCTTGCCCTCGGCGGCGAGCCGCCGGGCCACGGGCACGAGCCCCGCGACGTCGAGGCCGCGCGCCTGCATCATGCGCGCGTTGCCCAGCAGGATCCTCCCGTCGGGAGCCAGCGCGTCCACGCCCTGGCCTGGGACGGCCTGAAACTCACTCACCGGCGGCAGCGCGAGCCCGCGCGCCTTGGCCTCGGTGACGATGGCCTCGCCCAGCGGGTGCTCCGACCCCTGCTCGGCGGCCGCCGCCAGCGCCAAGAGGCCGTCGGCGGCGAAGCCGGGCGCCGGGACGACGTCGGTAACCACCGGCTTCCCGACAGTGAGCGTTCCCGTCTTGTCGAAGACGACAATGCCCACCCGGTGGAGCAGCTCGAGCGCCCCCGCGCTCTTGACGAGCACGCCCAGCTCGGCGCCCTTGCCCGTGCCGACCATGATGGCCGTGGGCGTGGCCAGCCCCATGGCGCAGGGGCAGGCGATGACCAAGACGCCGACGGCGTTGGCCAGCGCGTAGAAGAAGGAGGGCTCCGGACCCCACGCCCACCACACGCAGAAGGTAAGCGCGGCGATGACGAGGACCACCGGCACGAAGACGCTGGCGACGCGGTCGGCCAGCCGCTGGATCGGCGCCTTGGATCCCTGCGCCTCCTCGACCAACCGTATGATCTGGGCGAGCACCGTCTCGCTTCCAACGCGTGTGGCCCGGAAGGTGAACGCGCCGGTCCGGTTCACCGAGCCCCCGACGACCGCGGTCCCCGGCCCCTTCTCGACAGGAAGGCTCTCACCGGTGAGCATGGACTCGTCCACGGCCGATGCGCCCTCGACCACCTGGCCGTCCACCGCGACGCGCTCGCCGGGCCTCACTCGGAGCAGGTCCCCGACCAACACGAGGCCGATGGGCACGTCCTCTTCCCTGCCGGCCCGCACAAGGCGGGCCGTCTTGGGTCGAAGCGCGATCAAGCGCCGGATGGCCTCGGAGGTGCCGCCCCGCGCGCGCGCCTCGAGCCAGCGCCCGAGGACGAGAAAGGTCATGAGCAGCGCCGAGGCCTCGTAGTACGGCATGGCGCCCGTGGCCGCGAACACGCTGGGCCAAAGCGTGACCGCCACGCTGAAGAAGTACGCGGCGTTGGTGCCGATGGACACCAGCGTGTTCATGCTGGCGGAGCGGTGGCGCAGCTCCGTGAGGAACCCCGCGTGGAACTGCCAGCCCACCCAGAACTGGACCGGCGTCGTAAAGGCCCAGAGCAGAAACGGGTCGCGCAGCCAGTGAGGCGCCCAGGAGAAGACCTCGTGCATGCTCCCGAGCAGCACCGGGACCGACAGGGCGGCGCCCACCGCGAACTTGAGTCGCAGGCGCCGGTTCTCCCGCGCGCGTTCGGCCTGTTCGCGGTCGGCGGCCTCGGGCGTGGCCGCGATGTCGGCGGGCACGGTGTAGCCCGCCGCGGCCACAGCCCGGCGCAACGCGTCGAGCGAGGGCCCGCCGGCGCCCAGGCGGACAGTGGCGCGCTCGGTGGCCAGGTTCACCGCTGCCGTCTTCACACCCGGCACGCCCAGCAGCGCCTGCTCGACCTTGCCAACGCAGGCCGCGCAGTGCATCCCCTTCACGGGAAAGTCGAGCCGGGCTTCCTCTCCCGTCGTCCTCGCGGGCGTCTCGGTGGGCATCGTCATGGCCAGACCTCCATCCTACCGCCTTGGCATCCTACCGCCGTGGCATCCTACCGCCGTGGCATCCTACCGCCCCGAAAACCGGGAGAACACCTCGAGCAGCTCGTCCACCTTCTTCTGGCGGTCGCGCGTGCTGCCCGACCGGATGGCGTCGGCGACGCAGGACTCGATGTGGCGCCCGAGAAGGAGCCGCTGCACCTGCTCCACGGCGCCCTCCACGGCCGTCAGCTGGAGCAGGATGTCGACGCAGTACTTCTCCTCTTCCACCATGCGCTGGATGCCCTGCACCTGCCCCTCGATGCGCCGCAGCCGGCCGAGGGCCTTGACCTTCGTCTCGTCGTCAATCACGTCCGCTCCTCCGCGGCCGCCGGGCGCCTGGCGTCGAGACCCCGCAGCAGCCACCAGGCCGCGAGAGCCGCCGTCAGGTGCTTGAGTGTATGGCCGCTCAGCAAGTGTCCCATCGAAAAGATCGGGCCGTCCAGAACCTCGAAGAGCTTGGCGGCGCCGTAGATGGCGATGACACCCATGAGGTAGCCGCCGTGCGTGTAGCGCGCAGGGAAGAGCCACAGCGTCAGGGGTATCAGCGCCGCCGGCGCGAATTGCACGAGGGCATAGGGCCGCAGGTCGCCCGCGCCGTGGAGCTCGCCCGCGTACCAGTACGCGACGCTGCCCGCTCCAGCCAGGAGAAGCACCGGCAGCAGCGCGATCCCGGCGGTCACGCTCACGCGCTCGGCCACAACCGCGGCCAGGAGAGCCATGAAGCCGATCGTCATGGGCAGCCGGTCCCACAGGAGCCGCGCGTTCTCGGGCGCCCAGTGATAGTACGCCGAGCCCACGCCGGTGAGCGCGACGCCCGCGAAGAACAGCGCGTACGGCCAGCGCTCGCGGGATTCGACGAACGAGGCGGACGCGCCGACGGGGGCCATCAGGACCTGCCGGAGCCCCAAGAGCCCGACGACCAGGAAAGGCAGGTTGGAGAGCACCGCCCACCCGTTGGGGGCACTCGCGAGGGGGCGCGTGTCGGCAAATCGGTGATAGGCGGGATCCTGCGGGATGGGCGGCACGACACATGCGGCCGCCACCCCCGCGGCGGTGACGCCCAGCAGCACTCCTATCCGCGCTCCCCGTGTCATGGCATATACCCTACTGGGGTACTCTACCATGGGTCAAGGCGGGGGTCGCCGCGGCGCGCCCGGGGGCTGCTCGGCGCCGCGTCAGGCCGGCAGGTCTGGAAAGAGCGACGGCTGCGCTGGTCCCGCGGAAGGGCGCCGCCGGCTCCCCGACTTCGCGGCCTTACCGGCGCGAGCCGGCGCCGTGGCGGGGCGGCGCTCGCGCTTCGGCCGCGTCCAACCCTTCTGGTGGGCGATCTTGTCACCCTGCTTGATCAGCAGGAGGTCGACCAGGCGCGCCAGCGGGTTGGCGAGGAGCTCGAGGTACTTGTCCCAGTATCGCGGCGTGTAGGCCAGCGTCTTCATCTGCTCGGCCGCGAGCATGAGGGCGCCGCGGTCACCCTTTCGGGCCGCCAGCCTGAGCTGTTCGACAATGCGTGCCCGACTGATACGGGACGGGCGGGTCACGCGACGCCCAGCTCGCGGCGGATCATGCGCGCCGCCACCACCATCGAGCGGAGCTTGGAGACCCCGACCCAGCGCGGCGTCTCCCACAGCCCGCAGTCGGGCACGAGCCAGAGACGTGCTGCGGGGATGTGCTTGAGCGCCAAGCGCACGCGGTCGGCGACCTCCTCCGGCGTCTCCACCCGGAAGGCCTTCACGTCAATCACGCCCACGGCGACTTCCTTGTCGGTGGGGAACTCGCTCCAAAGCTCGATCTCGCTCATCTCCCTGTTCGCGTACTCGAAGACGAACTGGCTGACCCGCGCGTCGAGCAGCCGGGGATACAGCGGCCGGTACTGCCGTGGTGACACGAACGAGTTATTGTGCGCGTTCCCAAAGCACACGTGCAGGGCTGTCTTGACGGTGATCCCCTCCAGCGTCGCGTTGAGCGCCGCCACCATGGGCCCGGCCTCGCCTTTCAGGATGCGATGCTTGCCAGCGGTCATGACGTAGTTCGGCTCGTCCACCTGGATGAAGTCACAGCCCGCGGCCACGAGGGCCTTCATCTCGGCGTTGACGAGCGCGATGAGGTCGGCGATCAGGCTGTCCTCGGAGGCGTACGGCCCGCCGCGACGGAGCGGGATGAGCAGCGTGATCGGCCCGGGCACGGCCACACGCATCGGCCGGTCCGCATGCGGGCGCGCGAAGCGGAACTCATCGACGATGCCGAGCCCCTCGGGCGCGGTGATCCTGTCCACGACCTCGTACGGGCAATGGCTGTCGTAGTTGGGAGCGCCCAGGCGCCGTGGGATCGGCAGCGGGCGGATACCGGCCAGCCGGTCGTAGAAGCTGCGGATGAAGGTCACGCGGCGCATCTCGCCGTCGGAGATCACGTCCACGCCCGCCTCGACCTGGTCCCGGATGGCGAGGCGGACGGCGTCGTCGTACGCCTCCTGGAGGTCCATCGGTCCCAGGCGGTCCGCGGCGGCCGCCTCCCGCACGAGGTGGAGCCAGGACGGCAGCCCGTGGCTGCCGCACACGGTTGTCGGGATCAGCGGCATGGGGTCGGTCATGGCTCTCCTCCCGCGCGGCCCGCGCTAGCGGAACAAGAGGTCGTACTGCTCGCGATGGTACGAGGACATGCCCTGGACGACGACTTTGCGCGCGACCAGGCCCTGGAGGCGCTCGAGACCTTCGCGCTCTTCGGCCTCGATGTGGTGCGCGATCTCCGGGTGCGCGCGGATGACCACCTCGCGGCCGCCTCCCTCCCGAGCGCCCGCCTGGACCTTCCGGAAGATCTCGGCGGCGAGCGTCAGGTCGGACTTGACGGTGCCTGCGCCCTTGCACGTCGGGCACGCCGATGTCAGCAGGGATAGGAGCCCCTGGCGCACGCGCTTGCGCGTCATCTCGACCACCCCGAGCTCGGAGATCTCGAGGACGTTGGTGCGGGCCTTGTCGTCGGCGAGCGCATTCATCAGGGCCTTGAAGACCTGGTCGCGGTGCTCCGCGCGCTCCATGTCGATGAAGTCGATGATGATGATACCGCCCAGGTCGCGCAGGCGAATCTGCCGGATGACCTCGGTGGCGGCCTCGAGGTTGATCTTCAGCACCGTCTCCTCGAAGTCGCGCTTGCCGACGTACTTGCCCGAGTTGACGTCGATCGCGACGAGCGCCTCGGTGTGGTCGATGACGATGTAGCCGCCGGACTTGAGCCACACACGGCGCCGGAGCGCTTTGTCGATCTCCTTCTCGATGCCGGTCGACTCGAACACCGGCTGCGGCGCCTCGTACAGCTTGACGCGGGAGGCGAGCTGCGGCACCAGCGACTCGGCGAAGTGGAGGCACTTCTCGTAGGCCGCGGGGGTGTCGACGAGGAACTCCTCGATGTCCGGCGAAAAGAGGTCGCGAACAACGCGGAAGGTCAGGTCCATCTCCGCGTGCAGGAGCGACGGCGCGGGCGCCGACTCGAAGCGGCTCTGCACCTGGCCCCACAACCGCGTCAGGAACTGGATGTCGGCGGTCAGCTCCTCGGCCGGCTTGCCTTCGGCGACCGTGCGGACGATGAACCCGCCGGGCGGCGGGGGTAGGCCCTTGACGATCCCCCGCAGGCGGTCGCGCTCCGCGTCGTCCTGGATGCGGCGCGAGACGCCGACGTGGCCGCTCTGCGGCATATAGACGATGTAGCGCCCCGGGATGGAAACGAAAGAAGTGATCCGGGCGCCCTTCGTGCCGAGCGATTCCTTGGAGACCTGGACGAGCACCTCCTGGCCCTTGCGCAGGACCTCCTCGATGGGCGCCACGGCGTCACGCCGGTGCTCGGGCTCGCCCTCGCGGTCGCCCTCGCCGTCGTCGAGATCGGCCGCGTCCTCATCGGCGTCGGCTGGAATGGCGCCGGGATCCTCGCCGCGGTCGGCCGTGTAGTCGCCGGCGTAGAGGAAAGCGTCCTTCTGGAGGCCGATGTCCACGAACGCGGCCTGCATGCCGGGCAGGACGTTGGTGACCACGCCCTTGTAGATGTTGCCGACGATGGAGCGGCGGCCGGCGCGCTCCACGTACAGCTCGACGAGCTGCGTTCCATCCTGCACGGCGAGACGGGTTTCCGTCACGCCGGCATTGACGACGATACGCTTTCCCACGGCAGCAGTCCCCAGTTCGGAGGCGTGAGCCCCCGGTGCACGACAGGAGGCCCGCCAGAGGCGGGCCCGGTTACTGGAACTGCCGCATTCGAACCGAGAGGAGGAGCCCCAGCGCCATGAACGACGCGACCATGGACGACCCGCCGTAGCTCATGAGCGGGAGCGGGATGCCCACGACGGGCAACAGCCCCGTTACCATGCCCAGGTTGATGAGCGTTTGGGCGGCGAACAGGGCCGTGACGCCCAGGGCGATGATGCGCCCCCGGGCCTCCCGCGTGCCGACGGCGATCTCGAAGCCCCGCACGATCAGGACCCCATACGCCAGGATCAGCACCAGACAGCCGACGAACCCCCACGTCTCGGCGAATACGGCAAAAATGAAATCCGTGTGGCGCTCCGGAAGAAAGGCCAGCCGGCTCTGCGTCGCACCGCTGATGCCCTTGCCCAGGAGTTGACCGGAACCAATGGCGATTTTCGCCTGAATCACATTGTACGCCGTCCCGAGCGGATCCCGGAACGGATCGAGGTACACGAAGAGCCGGTCCCGCTGGTACGGCTTCAGCGCGAGCCAGGCCAGCGGCATGAGGGCGACGCCCGCCGCCGCCAGCGCGCCCAGAATCCGCAGGCGCACGCCGACGCCGAGCAGCACGGCTCCCAGCACCGGCAGCAGGACGAGCGCCGTCCCGAGGTCCGGCTGGCGGACGACGAGCGCGAAGGGAACCGCGATGAGGGCAATGATCCACCCGAGAGTTCCCCGAGAAGTCTGCTGGGGCGCGCGGCGCCACGTCAGCGCCCAGGCGAGCGTCAGGATGAAGATTACCTTGAAGAGCTCGGCGGGCTGGAACGTGAGCGGCCCGAGGTGGATCCAGCGCCGCGCTCCCGAGACCGTGCGCCCGAGCACGAACACCGTCACGAGCAAAGCCAAGCCGAGGAGGTACAGAGCCGGCGCGGCCCTGACGAGGCTCCGGTAGTCGAACGTCACGACCGCAAGGAGCGCCATCACGCCCAGGCCCACCCACATCAGCTGGCGCCAGGCGAGCCCTGAGCCGCCGCGCCCGAGCCCGAGGCTCGACAGGCACATGAGGCCCAGCAGGATGATCGCGAACGCGGCGCCTAACAGCGGCCAGTCCACGTTCTTCAGGAGCCGGCGGTCTACCCGCAGCATCAGCCGTCTCCGCCGAGCGAGACCATCGCGACCTTTTCGAGGAAGATCGCCTGGTAGATCTGCCGCGCGATGGGCGCCGCCACCTGGCCGCCCTTGCCGCCTCGCTCCACCAGAACCACCACGACCACCTCGGCGTCGTGCGCGGGCGCGAAGGAGGCAAACCAGGCGTGGTCCTGCCCCTTGGCGCTGTCGCTCTTGGCCACGCTCTGCGCCGTGCCGGTCTTGCCCGCGACCTCCACGCCGGGGATGCGCGCGGCGGCTCCTGTGCCGCCTTCGTTGACCACGCCCGACAGCGCCTGGCGCAGGAAGGCCCACACCACCGGTGAGAGGTCCACGCGCCCCGTCATCTTGCTGGAGGAGGAATAGGCGAGCGTGCCGTCCACGCGCTCCACGCGCTGGACGAGCCGCGGGCGCCAGAGGACCCCGCCGTTGGCGACGGCCGACATCATGCGCGCCACCTGCATCGGCGTCACGAGCAGCTGCCCCTGACCGATGGACATGTTGACGGTGTCGCCCGCCTGCCAGCCGCGGCCGTCGCCGCGTCGCCGACCGTCAAGGAATGGGACCAGCCCGGGCTTCTCGCCGCCCAGGTCTACGCCCGTCGGCGCCCCCAGCCCGAAGGCCTGGGCGTAGCGGGCGATGGCCGCCGGCCCGACCTTGAGGCCCGATTGGTAGAAGAAGATGTTGCAGGAGTGCACGAGCGCAGAACGCGTGTCGACGTGGCCGTGACCGCCTTCCTTCCAGTCCTTGAAGGTCCACTGGCCCAGGTGGAATTCGCCGTTGCAGTACGTCCGGTCCATGGGCGTCAGCGAGCCCTCCTGCAGTCCCGCCGCCGCGACGATGACCTTGAAGACGGACCCGGGGGCGTACTGGCTCTGCAGCGCCCGGTTCATCAGGGGCGTGAGCGGATCGCGGACGACCTTGAGCCAGTCTTCCTTCTCGAGGTTCCCAGTGAGGCGGTCGAGCGCGAACGCGGGGCTCGAGGTCATGGCGAGGACATCGCCGTTGCGCGGATCCATGACAACCACGGCGCCCGAGCGCCCCGTCATGGCCCGCTCCGCAGCCTCCTGGATCCGCCGGTCCACCGTGGTGATGACCTGGGCGCCCGGGTCGGGTTCTTCACGGCGCATGACTTGGACGGGGCGGCCGAGGGCATCCACCTCGATGCGTTCGCCGCCGTCGCGGCCGCGGAGGTACTCGTCAAGCATCCGCTCGAGCCCGCTCTGTCCGATCATGTCGCCGCGGCGGTAGCGCCCCTGCTTCATCTGCTCGCCGCTCACCTCCCGGACGTAGCCGAGGAGGTGCGCGGCGAACGTGCTCGTTGGGTAGACGCGCTGGGGCTCGACCTCGACAACGACACCGGGCAGCTCGAGCTTGCGCTCCTCGACCTTGGTGACTTCCTCGAGGGTGAGCCCGCGCCGCACGCGCACGGGGCGGAAGGAGTCGGGCGGGACGCGCTCGAGCGCCTCCTCGAGCTCGCGCATGGGAATCTTGAGCAGCACCGATAACCTCGCCAGGACCGTATCGCGGTCGTCCATTTCCCGCGGGATGAGCGAGAGGGTGAATGCAGGACGGTTGTCGACGAGGGCCAGACCGTTCCGGTCAAAAAGGATGCCGCGCGGGGCCGCGACGGGACGGATCCGGATGCGGTTCTTCTCGGACAGCTCCTGGAGCTTGCCGCCCTCGAGCACCTGGAGGTACCAGAGCTGGCCCAGCAGCCCGACGAAGGCGACGGCGACCACTGCGGCCAGCGAGAGGACGCGACGCCGCCACGCCTCCCGACGCGCCGTGGACTCGCCGGCTAGATCCACGTGTGCCTGCCGCGCAGCGTGTGCGCGAGCTCGACAGCGAGCACGCAGGCCGCGCCGAGGAAGCCGTTGTAGAGGGCCTGCGGCAGGATCACGTGGACGAGGAGCTCGCCGATCGAGGCCGGGAAGTGGAAGAGCTGCAGCAGTCCGAATCGCACGAGTCCTTCGGCGACGGTCAGGAGCACGAGGCCGGGGATCTGCACCAGCGGGTGCCCGACCCAGAGCCTTCCGGGCAAGAGGCCCATTGCGAAGCCCGCCAGCGCGCGGGAGAGCGCCTGCACGCCCAGGAGACCGCCGCCCGTCGCGTCCTGGAGGAGCCCGGCCGCGAACCCGACGAGGCAGCCAGCCTCCGGCCCGCGACGAAGCGCGATGAGCGCGGTCAGGATGAGGGGCAGGTCCGGGCTGACACCACCCACGCTCCACGACGGCACGACGCTCGACTGGGCGAGGCTGCCGCCGAAAGCCATCAGCAGGAGGGAGAGGCGCATCCGTCAGCCGTCCGGGGTGAAGAGGCCGGCGACGTCCTGCGCCGGCTGGCCTGTGAGCAGCAGCACTTCCTCGACCCTTGCTGCGTCCACCGCCGGCGCCAGCACCGCGAAGTGGAAGAGCGCCGAGCCCTTGTCCTCGATCGCGGTCACGCGCCCGACAGGGATCCCCTTCGGGAAGAGCGTGCCCAGGCCCGAGGTGACGATGAGATCGCCCGGGGCGACCCCGGCGCCGTCGCGCGCCATGAACTTGAAGCGCACGCCCCCGCCCGGCTCACCCTCGACGAGGCCGAGCGTGCGGGTGCGTTGGACGACGGCGCCGACGGTCGAGGTCGGATCGTTGAGGAGCTGGACGATCGAGGCGCCGGATCTCACCTGGGCCACACGACCGACCAGACCCTCGGGGACGATGACCGGCATCTGCTGCGCAACACCGTCGGCGCGGCCGCGGTTGACCGTCAGCGACCGCGCCCAGCCGCCACCCTCGCGGCCGATGATCTCGCCGGTCAGGGTTGCAAGCGGCATCCGATCGCGCAGCGCGAGCAGCCGGCGAAGCCGACTGTTCTCCTGGTCGGTCTCGCGAACCTGCAGCGACTGGACGCGCAAGCGCTCGTTGTCGGCGCGCAGGGCCATGTTCTCGCTTCGTACGGTCTTCCAGTCCGTGAAGGTGTGCCAGGCGCTGAGGGCACCGCGGTGGGCGTTGGCGAGCAGGATCTGGACCGGGGTAATCGCCAGCGCGACGAGGTCGGTGGCCCGTGTCGGTCCCCCGCCCCGCGTCTGGACCGTCAGCAGGAACAGGGACGTCAGCAGCACCGCGAGGAGTAGCGCGTATCTGCGAAATCTCACCGACACCACCTGCGTCAACGATCTCCCGACCAGCCGCACGCGGCGAGCGGGCTAGGCGGGGATCGCGACCTTCTTGAGGAGCTCCAACTCGTCGAGGACCTTGCCGGTGCCGAGCGCGACACACGACAGCGGGTCGTCGCCTACGGTGATCGGCAGGTCCGTTTCCTGTCGCAGCAGGAGGTCGAGGCCGCGCAGGAGCGCCCCTCCCCCCGTGAGCACGATGCCTTTGTCCACGATGTCGGCGGCGAGCTCGGGCGGCGTCCGCTCGAGGCAGGTGCGCACCGTGTCCACGATCGACATGACGGGCTCCCGGAGCGCTTCGCGAATTTCCTCGTCGGTGACGACGATGGTCTTCGGGATGCCGTCGATAAGATCGCGGCCCTTGACCTCCATGGTGGCGCGCTCGCCCGGCATGGGGTAGGCCGACCCCAGCTTGATCTTGATCTCCTCCGCGCGGCGCTCGCCCACGAGGAGATTGTAGTGCTTCTTGATGTACTGCACGATCGCTTCGTCCATCTCGTCTCCGGCGATCCGCACGGACTTCGAAATCACGATGCCGGACAGCGAGATGACGGCGACTTCGGTCGTGCCGCCGCCCATGTCCACGATCATGTTGCCACCGGGCTCCTGGATCGGCAGCCCCGCGCCGATCGCCGCGGCCATCGGCTCCTCGATCAGGTAGACCTCGCGCGCCCCCGCCTGCATCGCCGAATCCCGGACCGCGCGCTTCTCGACCTGCGTGATGCCCGACGGCACGCCGATGACGATGCGCGGGTGCACGAGCGTGCGCCGCCGGTGCACCTTGCTGATGAAATAGTGGAGCATCTTCTCCGTCACGTCGAAGTCGGCGATGACCCCGTCCTTGAGCGGACGGATGGCCAGGATGTTGCCGGGCGTGCGCCCCATCATCGCCTTGGCCTCGTGCCCCACCGCGAGCACCGAGTGATCGGCCTGGTGGATGGCGACGATCGAGGGCTCGTTCAGGACGATGCCCTCGCCGCGAACATACACGAGGGTGTTGGCCGTGCCCAGGTCGATGGCGAGGTCGTTGGAGAAGAGACCGGCGAGGACACTCAGCAGCATGGTGGTCCGCTCCCATCTAGTCGCAACAGGCTCGATCAAAACCCGACGGCTTGGCGAGTCTAACACCTCCGGGCGAGCGCCCACAAGGTTCCTTCAGTCTTTCCGGGAGGATGGCGTGCACGAACGGGTCCGACGCGGGGCCCCTTCGAGCCCGGCACGGCAAGCCGCAATCTTTTCGCCTATTTGAGTCCGATAGCCCTGGTAGGGCCGGGCGGACGGCGCGGGCGCGGTCGCCCGCCCGCAGCAGGCGCACGGAAAATGTGTCAACATGACCCGGTCCTCACGGGCACGACCATGGACGATCTCGAGATCTGGTTCGACAAGGGCGTGACGGACGGCCTGCCCGTCGTGCCGCCCACGCGCGAGCGCGTTGAGCGGATGCTCGCGGGGACGGCGCTCGATCGAGCGGAGCTCGTGGGCGAGGTCGCGCCCAACTACGGCCGCGCGACGGTGGAAAAGGTCGCCGTGAACGCTGTGATGGCAGGCTGCCGCCCCGAGTACCTGCCGGTGGTGCTGGCGGCGGTCGAGGCCGCGTGTGACCCCGCCTTCAACCTGCACGGCATGTCCACGTCCACACACTTCTCGGCGCCGCTCATCGTGGTGAACGGGCCGATCCGCGAGCGTGTCGGGCTCAACTGCTCCTTCGGCGTGTTCGGACCGGGCTACCGCGCCAACGCCACCATCGGCCGCGCACTGCGCCTCGTCATGATCAACGTGGGCGGCGCCAAGCCGGGCGAAACCTCGATGTCGACCTTCGGCCACCCGGGGCGCTACACGTACTGCATCGGAGAATACGAGGAGGCGAGCCCCTGGCCGCCGTACCACGTCGAGCGGGGATTCGGGCCGGAGGAGAGCACGGCGACCGTGTTCGCCGGCGAGGCACCGCACGGCATCTCGGACCATGCGAGCCGCACGCCCCGGAGCCTCGCCGGCTCACTCGGCTGGTCCATGTGCGGGCTGTGGAACATCAAGCACTTTCCTCTCTACTCCCACACCATGCTGGTCATCGGCCCCGAGCACGCCCGCACCTTCGGCGACGGCGGGTGGAGCAAGGCGGATCTCAAGCGGCACCTCTTCGAGACCGTGCGCGTGCCCTACCGCACGCTGCTGCCGGACGCGGAGAACGGCGAGGGCACCAACTTGCGCTTCAGCAAGGGTTGCTCACCGGGCCTGGAGGAGCTCATACCCAAGTTCCCCTCGGCCGACGAGATCCACGTGGTGGTGGCCGGCGGCACGGCCGGACGCTTCTCCATGGCGGTCGCGGGCTGGCTCGGGACCAAGAACGGCTCCACCCCGATCACCGTGCCGGTCCGGAAGATTCCTTGACACGCGCAAGGCGATGGGTTACCTTCCGAGCAGGTTGTAGGTTCACCCGGTAGTCGGATACGTAGCGATTATGCAGTCGCTAGATTCGAAACCAACGCCGCGAGGACCTCAAGTTCCGCGGCGTTTTTGTTTGCCCTCCGATCCCGGAGGGCGCCCCCGCCATGGTGGCGGGGTATCACCGAGGCGCAAGCCTCAAAGAAAGAGGTAGATACAGATGGCTCAGGGCAGCGTGAAATGGTTCAACGATGCGAAGGGGTTCGGTTTCATCTCCCAGGAGGACGGCGAGGACGTGTTCGTGCACTTCAGCGCCATTCAGGCTTCCGGTTTCAAGAGCCTGACCGAGGGCGACAAGGTCGAGTTCGAGGTGAGCCGGGGCCCCAAGGGCCTCCAGGCCGCCAACGTCCGCAAGGCCTAAGGACGGCCCCAAAGGCCGGGCCCCGGAAACCCCGGGGCCCGGCCTGCCCCAACTCCAGCCGGCCTCCCGAGGCTTGCGCGCAAAACGGTCTTGACAGGGTCTACCCCCTCTGCTAGTTTTTGCCCGTCCGGAATAGTCCGTGACGCACTTGATCCGTACGTGAACGAACAGTTCGTCTCCTAGGGATATAAACGCCGCGAGGGCTCGCGTCCTCGACGGCGTTTTTTTGTTCCCCCCGATTCTGGGGGAGCCCCGGCCATGGTGGTGCGGGGATCACAGGGGCGGCTTCATCGTCGTCCCAAGGAGAGAGGAACCAGACGTATGGCACAAGGCACGGTGAAGTGGTTCAACGATGCGAAGGGATACGGCTTCATCCAGGTCGAGGGCGGTGAGGATGTCTTCGTCCACTACAGCGCCATTCAGGCCCAGGGCTTCAAGAGCCTGGCCGAGGGCGACAAGGTCGAGTTTGAAGTCACTAAGGGCCCGAAGGGGCTGCAGGCCTCCAACGTCCGAAAGGTCTAGCTTCCCACGCTGAACACTCGACGGCCCGCCGGACCCTCCGGCGGGCCGTTTTCCCTTCCCGCTCCTGCGTCGGGGCAACTTAAAAGCGCCTCTTGGGCAAAAAAAGCCCCGACGGCGTCTGCGGCATCGATCCATCCATGCCGCCCCGCTGGTGAACAGCGGGACCGTCGGGGCCGGTGGTTCCTGGGTCCTCCAGGCCCACCTGCAACTTCTTACGTCCGGGCCTTAGGAGGTGACCACCTCACAGATCACCGTAGGGGTACACATCGGCTGGATCACCTCCCTTTCTCGGCGCGGCCCGGATCGGGGCCCAGGACCACTACCTCGCACCGGACGCCGACTCCCGGCCCGAGGCTCGGTCACGTCGCCCACGGCGTGATTGCCGCGGGGGACGATCAAGGAAGCCTGTGTGCGCTCCGACCGATTTGACCCATCCTACCCAACTCGCTTCCGGTACAAAAGAGTTTTTTTCACTTCACCGCGATGCGCCCGTGGTTCTTCTCGAGCACCTCCCGGCCCACGCCCGGCACTTTCTCGAGGTCGTGCAGCCGCTTGAAGGGCCCGTGCGCCTCGCGCCAGGCTATGATCTTCTTGGCCGTACCCGCGCCAACACCCTCGAGCTTCATGAGCTCGGCCTGACCGGCCTCGTTGATGTTGACCTTGTGCTCCGCCTGGGAGGCGTCCTTGGCCTCGCCCTTGGCCTCGCCCTTGGCGTGCTTGTCCTCCGACGCGAGCGCCGCTCCCGCACACCACACGACCGCCGTCACCACCGCGATCCACCTGAGCATCTTCATACGCGCCTCCTTTGGAATGGGTGCACTGCTGGAGCCGATTTCATCCCGGAAAGCGCGGGCTGACAATGCCCACAATTCGAGACAGGAGAGACGTATCTACTCGGCGTCAGGTCGGGCGAGGCGATCCAGGTAGACGTTCCACTCCCACGGCAAAAGCGACTGCTTTGCCGAGTTGCAGTCCTTGCAGGCCGGCACGACATTGGCCCGGGCGGACTTGCCCCCGCGGATCAGGGGCACCACGTGGTCGAGGGTGAGCCTGCGGGCGCCGACCTCGCGCCCGCAGTAGTGGCAGCGGCCGTCCGCGATCCGCCGCTTCCACCACCCGCTCTGGCGAAGCTCGCGCGCCCGCGCCTTCTCGCGGAGGATGCCCGCCGCGTCGCCCTCGGGCACGAACCGCTCCGCCGCGG
Organism: Candidatus Methylomirabilota bacterium; assembly: GCA_035936835.1. Taxonomy (NCBI): domain Bacteria; phylum Methylomirabilota (SeqCode); species Candidatus Methylomirabilota bacterium. The sequence continues at coordinate 69,683 of DASYVT010000148.1, forward strand.
TCATGCTCCGCCGGTGGCGGCCGCGAGCTGCAGCGACAGCTCCTCCCACTCCTTCATCAGCCAGGCGACCTGCCCTTCCGCGTCCTTGCGAGCCTGGGCGATCTGCCGGGCCAGCTCGCCGTCGCGGTAGAGATCGGGGTCGGTCAGCGCGAGCGAGATCTCCTCGAGCCGCCGCTCCATGGTCGAGATCTGCGTCTCGACGGCCTGGAGCCGCGCCTTGATGGCCTTGATCTCGCGGTCGAGCGCCTTGCGTGGCGGCTGGACTTTCTTCTTCGGAGGCTTCGACACGGGCCCCGCAGCCGCTCCACCGGTAGGCACGCGGGGTGTCACGGCGGGCGCTGCCTCCGGTTGGGCCTTGCGCGCGAGGTAGTCGTCGTAGTTGCCCAGGTGCGTGGTCAGGCGTCCCCGGTCCACCTCGACCACCTGCGTGGCGATGCGGTTGATGAAGTAGCGGTCGTGCGAGATGAAGACGATGGTCCCGGTGAAGGCCGCGAGCGCGCCCTCCAGCACCTCCTTCGAGGCCAGGTCGAGATGGTTGGTCGGCTCGTCCATGCACAGGAGCGCCGCCGGCCGCACGAGCGTCTTGGCCAGCGCCACCCGCGCCTTCTCCCCGCCCGAGAGGACGGAGATGCGCTTGTCCACCTGGTCGCCGCTGAAGAGGAAGGAGCCCAGGATGGTCCTGAGCCGCTGGAGCGTCGAAGTCGGATCCGCCTGCTCCAGCTCTTCGAGCACGGTCCGCGCGGGGTCGAGGGCGTCCAGCTGGTGCTGGGCGTAGTAGTGCACCGCGACGTTCGCTCCGAGCGCCCGCTCGCCGCGGTCGAACGGCAGCACGTGCGCCAGCATCTTGAGCAGGGTGGACTTGCCCGCGCCGTTGACGCCCACGAGGGCGACCCGCTGCCCGCGCTCCACCGCGAATTCCATCCCGGCGTACACGACGTTGTCGCCGTACGCCTTGTGGACGCCGGTCAGCCGGGCGACGGTGCGGCCGGTGCGCGGCGGTTGGGGAAAGGCGAAGTGGATGCGCCGCGAGTCCCCGCCGACCTCGATCCGCTCGACCTTCTCGAGCATCTTGACGCGGCTCTGCACCTGCCGCGCCTTGGTCGCCTGGTAGCGGAAGCGGTCGATGAAGCGCTCGATCTCCGCCACGCGCTTGGCCTGGTTGCGCTGCCGCGCCTCCAGCAGGGCGTGCCTGGCCTCACGCTCGACCAAGTAGTGGTCGTAGTCGCCCATGTAGAGCGTGACCGCGCCGTCGGCCATCTCGGCGATGGAGGTGACCATGCGGTTCAGGAAGTAGCGGTCATGAGAGACCACGACCACGCTGCCGTCGTAGGAGGAGAGAAAGCTCTCGAGCCAGGCGAGCGACTCGAGGTCGAGGTGGTTCGTGGGCTCGTCGAGCAGGAGGAGATCCGGTCGCAGCAGGAGGAGCCGGGCCAGCGCCGCGCGCATCCGCCAGCCGCCCGAGAACTCGCCGAGGGGCCGGTGGAGGTCGGCGGAAGCGAAGCCGAGCCCGCCCAGGATGATCTTCGCCTCGGCCTCGAGGCGGTAGCCGCCGAGGGCCTCGAAGCGGTGCTGCACCTCGCCGTAGCGCTCCGTCAGCTCCGGGCCCGCGTCCGCCGCGGCCATGAGGGAAGCCAGGCGCTCGAGCTCCGCCTCGAGGCGCCAGACTTGGTCGAAGCCGGACAGCGCCTCGGCCAGCACCGTGCCGGCCTCGCTGGCGCCAACTTCCTGGGGCAGATAGCCGACGGTCACGTCGGTGTCACGGTGCACTCGTCCGGCGTCCGCATCCTCGACGCCCGCCAGGATCCGGCACAGCGTGGTCTTGCCCGTGCCGTTGGGCCCGCAGAGACCGATGCGCTCGCCCCGGCCGATGCGCCAGGAGACCTCGCGGAGCAGGGTCTGGCCTCCGTACCCCTTGAAGACGGCGTCGAGCGCGATCACGCCACGCCTCCCCTACCCCATGGTCTGGACTCGGTCCGGCGCGATCGTGAAGATCACGCGCACCTCGCCCGGCTTGCGGTACGGGTAGCGGTCCTGGCCCAAGTACTTCTTCGAGAGCGCGTCGATATGGGCGTCGGCGCCCGACTCGGTGACGGCGGCGACGCGGCCCCTGACCTGCACGTACCGGTAGGGGTTGTCGGGATCCATGATGGACAGCGCCACCGCCGGAGTGCGGCGGAGGTTCTTGTCCTTCAGGCGCCCCTTGGCGGTGTTGATGCGGAGAGGGCTGCCGTCCCAGTCGAACCACACGGGCGTCACCTGGGGCGTGCCGTCGGCGTTGCGCGTCGCCAGGTTTGCGAAGGCCTTCTTCGTGGTGAGCAGGTCGCTGTATGCCTCGGGAATGGCGATCATTGTGCGGATCCTTTCTTGACGTCGTCCATGACGGCGAAAGCGTGGCGAACGGACTTCATGCTGATCGTGCCGCCCATGATCGCGCCGATGTCGAGCGTCTCTGCAATCTCCGCGTCCGTCGCGCCCAGGTGGAGGACCTCCTCCACGCGGTGCTCGATTCAGTCGAAGCAGTTCTGGACGACCGCGACGCTGAGCGCCGTCAGCTCTTTGTGCTTCTTGCTGAGGGCCCCGTCGGCGAACACCCGCCTGCCGACCTCGCCCACGGCCGCTGGCACCTTCATCGGGCTCTTGGCGATGAGGCTGTTGAGCCGTTTGCGCTCCTGGTTCTTCTCGTGGAGGTGGATCATGCGCCCTCCTTGGGCGGTACGTCGGTGAGCATCCGGGCGCGGGCCTCGGCCAACCCACGCAGGGCCAGCAGCAGGCGCACCATGCACTGCTGGACCAGGGCCGCGTCCTGTGCCGTGGGATCGGCCATCCAGGCTCTCGCCCACTCGCGGCTCCCGGCCTTCAAGCCGAGCGTGGGCGACAGCTGCTCGAGGCGGAGCAGCAGGTCGTCGGCCGGCAGCCCTGCCGCCCGCAGCCGGGCGACCACGGCGCCGCGCACCGCGGCGTTCCACATGCCCGTCAGCGCCTCGAGCAGCGCCGCGTAGCAGGTCGCGTCGGGCTTCTGCTTGAGGTGCTCGACCACAACCGCCAGCAGCGGATGGACGGCGGGCTCGCCCTCGTCGTCCACGCCGGCGAGCCCGGCCAGCATCGGGTCACGTCCGGGCTCGGGCAATTGCTCGAGGAGGTCGAGGAGCTCGGCCACGGGCACGGGAGGCAGCCCTGCAAGCCGGTCGAGGAGCGGCGCGTCGCCTGCCACGTCAGGACCCCGAGGGCGCCGCGGGCTCCTGCGCGACGGCCAGGTCACGCGCCTGTCCCGCCGGCACGAGGAAAGCCGAGGCGAGCGCCGCCACCGCGACGACGAGCCCGACCACGAAGACGCTGCCCACGGCGTGCGCCATCGCGGGCCGCATCTGGCCGAGGATGTCGGCGCCAAGGCCCGCGCGCGTCACCGGGTTGACGATCAGGTCGGGGTGGGCGACGACCTCGCGCAGCCTATCTTGTAAACCCGCCGGCGCCATCGCGAGCAGCGCGGAAAGCTCCTGATGGAGACGCTGGGCCATGACCGAGCCCATCACCGCCACGCCGACGGCGCCGCCGATGGTGCGGAAGAAGCCCGTGACCGACGTCGCCGAGCCGAGCACCGAGCGCGGGACGGCGCTCTGGACCGCGATCAGCATCGGCACGAAGACGAGCCCCATGCCTACCCCGGCCACAATCATGTCGCGCAGCGCGGCGCCCCGCGTGAGCGACTCGTTCCAGCCCGCCAGGAGGACAAAGGCCAGCGTCAGGAAGAGCATGCCTGCCACGACCACCGAGCGGTAGCCGACGCGCAGCACGAGGCGCGCACCCAGGATGGAGCAGACGACCCAACCGATCACGAATGGCATGAGCACGAATCCCGCCTGGGTCGCGCTGCTGCCGGTCACGGCCTGGAGAAAAAGCGGCACGAAGGTGATGGCGCCGAACATGGCCATGCCCGAGAGGAAGCCCGTCGCCGCCGCCGCCCGGACCATCGGGTTGGCGAAGAGTCCGAGCGGCACCACGGGCTCGACGGCCTGCCGTTCGATCATCACGAAGAAGACCAGCAGCACGGCCGAGAGCCCGAGCAGCGTCAGCACCTCGGGTCTCCACCACGAGGCGCCGCGCCCGGCCTCGACGAGGCCGATCAGGAGCGCCGAGATGGCCGCCGCGAAGACCGCCGTGCCGGCATAGTCGAAAGCCGCCGCCCGCCGCGCCGTCCGCTCGCCGGCCAGCCCCCACCTGATGGCGGCCATCGCGAGGAATCCGAACGGCAGGTTGATGTAGAAGACCGCGCGCCACGAGACCGCGTCGGTCAGGAACCCGCCGAGGAGCGGGCCCACCAGCGAGGCCACGCCCCAGACACCCGAGAAGTACCCCTGCATCTTGGCGCGGCGCTCGAGCCCGTAGAGGTCGGCGATGATGGTCATGCCGATCGTGATGAGGGACCCCGCGCCGAGCCCCTGGATGGCGCGGAAGGCGATGAGCTGGGTCATGCTCTGGGACAGTCCGGACAGCGCCGAGCCGATGAGGAAGAGGCTCAAGCCCGTGAGGTAGACGCGGCGCCGTCCGAGCTGGTCGGCGAGCCGGCCCCAGAGCGGCATGGTGACTGTCGAGGCCAGGAGGAAGCCTGAGAATACCCAGGAATAGATCTGGATGCCGCCCAGGGTCGCGATGACCGTAGGCATGGCCGTGGCCACGACGGTGGACTCCATGGCCGCGAGGAAGACCGAGCCCATGACGCCCGCCAGCACCAGCCGACGCCGCGGCTCCCTGTGCGCGGTCATCAGTGGCCGCCGGTGCAGCCGGCGCACCTGCACAGCGCGCGCAGGGCAGGAAACGGGTAGAGGCTCTCGTGGCCGTCGGACCATGTCACGCGAAGTCCCTCGGGCAGCTTCTTGATGTCCCGCGGCCAGCTCATGGCGGGGCTCAGCGCGATTCCGGCCTCGCCCGTGCGGGCCGGATCGTCCAGCCGCAGCCTCTCGAACGGATAGATGCTCGAGTGTTTGTCCGCCCACGTGACGCCGACGGCATACCGTCCAACCAGATGCACGTCCGTGGGCTCGTCGGGACTGGGCTGGCCCAGAATAGGCAGGTTGATCTTGATCGCCATGCTGTCAGGCCGCCGCCGCGCCCAGTTGCCGCCCCGCCAGGAGGTAGTGCACGGCCATGTTCTGGTACGGCCCCCACGCGGCAGCGCGCCGCCTGACGGCCGCTTCGTCGAGGGGCCGCCCGCGGTTGTAGAAGTGCTCGAACGCGCGGCGAACCGCGAGATCGCCCGCGGCGCAGACGTCGCCTCGGCCGAGGTGGCGCGCGAGGAACCACTCGGCCGTCCAGCGACCGAAGCCGCGCACGGCGGTGAGCGCCTCGACGACTTCTTCGTTGGAGCGGCCGCCGAGGGCGGTGAGATCGAGAGCGCCCGAGGCCACCTGACGCCCGAGGCCCACGATGTACTCCGACTTGCGCGTCGTGAGCTGCATCCGGCGCAGCTCGCTCACCCTCGCCCGCGCCAGCCGCTCCGCCTCGGGAAATCCGTAGACGGTGTGCCCGCCCACCTCGACCGCCGTACCGAATCGGCGCACGAGCCGGGCCTTGACCGCGAAGGCAAAGGACAGGTTGACCTGCTGTGCGCACACCGAGCCGACCAGCATCTCGAAAGGCTGCGGGGCGAGCGTGGGTCTCAACCCTCGGAGGCGCGGGACGAGAAAGCCCAGCACGGGGTCTTGCTCCGCGACGCGGTAGAACCCTTCGAGGTCGAGCTCGAGGCCGCAGATGCGCGCGACCTCGGCCGCGGCCGCCTCGAGCACGCGCGCGCTGCGCTCCCCCGGCGTGGACACGAGGAGCCGCGCGCCCTCGACGCTGCCCGTCCAACGCACCTCGTAGCCTCGCCAGCGACCAGCCACCTTGACGGCGCGACGGAACACGCCCGGCGACAGCCGGTTGGCGGGATCTTCGCCGAAGAGGTGGAAGCGCTGGAGCGTGCGCGGGACGTCGAGGAAGCCTTTAACCCGGATCTCGGTCTTCATGGCGGGCTCTCAGTCTACCAGAGCCACCCCGGTGGACACGCCGGCCCGGATCAATGGCGGATGTCGAAATAGAGCGGGCCGGGAGGGACGGACGGACTGTCTCCCAGCCGCTTGACCACAAAGTTGAAGTCCACCAGATCGGCTGCGAAGGGGCGGAGCATGGCGCAGGCGGCGGACTCGGCGGGCAGCGGCACGAGGAGCTGGCGGACGCCCCGCGCGCGCAGGACCCTGACCAGGCGCGCGAAGGCGCCCTCGGGCGCGGGCGAAAAGAGATCCCGCTCGAGGCAGCGCGGCGCGAAGTGGTTGGACTGGACGACGGCGAGTCTCAACCGCATCAGGTGCGGGTCGCGGTAGAGATCGAACTGGACGGCCCGGGGCTCGGCCATGCCGTCGAAGCGCGCGAGCTCCAGCACCAGGTAGTCGAAGCGGGCTACCGTCTCCCACCCCAGCGCGGTCACCATCTTCATCGACGGGACATTGGATGTCTTGATGAGCCCCGTGAGGTAGCCGGCGCCCTGGGCCTGGGCCCACTGCTCTGCGGCCTCGAGCAGGGCCGGCCCCAGCCCCCGACGCTGGAGGCCCGGCTGGACGCGCGTATTATTAAAGGAGTAGCCCGCCCTGCAGCTGACCCCGCCGACCCGCACCTCCGTCAGCGCCAGGCACTCGACTCCGATGACGGCTCCCTCGCGCTCTGCCACCAGCGCCTGGGAAACGGGGTAGGCGTCGGTACGGGCGAAGAAATTGGCGCGGGCCTGGATGAGGGACGCCCCCGCGTGGGGCGCCGTACCCTCGAGGGCAAGCATGGAGGGGTGGTCGTCCTCGGTCGCTTCCCGAAGGACGGTGTCCCCTGCAATCTGGGTCAGGAGCGAATGGGTCGTAGGCCCTCCCCCCGCGATCGAGTCCTTCTCCGGCCGCGCTCGGCCGCCATCCTACCCCAGGCCGGAAGACTGGGGCAGTGAAAGAATCGAGATGCGGGCGTTGCCACGGTATCCCGGCTGGCGTAGGTTTTCGGCACCTCTCCCACGTTCCAGGAGGACACCATGACAGACCTTGTGCTCGTCGAGCAGTCGGAAGGGGTCCGGACGCTCTCCCTCAACCGGCCCGATGCCCTCAATGCCCTGACGGTCCCAGCCATAGCGGCGCTGGCCGACCGCCTCGAGGAGGCCGCCGCGGATCCCCCCAGGCGCCGCCAGCTCCGGTGAGCGCGCCGTGGTGATCACGGGCGCGGGCAGCGCCTTCTCGGCGGGCGGTGACCGGGCGTTCCTCGAGGAGCTGCCGGCCATGCCGCCGGCCCGCATCCGCGAGGTGGTCTACGGCACCTTCCAGCGCGTGCCGCGGGCCATACGCTCTATGGACAAGCCCGTGGTCGCCGCCGTCAACGGCGCGGCCGTGGGCGCCGGGTGCGAGATCACGGTCGCCTGCGATTTCCGGATCGCCTCTTCGCTCACGCGCTTCGGCGAGGTCTGGATCAACCTCGGCTGCGTGCCGGCGCTCGGCGGGATGTTCCTCCTGCCGCGGATCGTGGGCCTGGTGAAGGCGACGGAGCTCGTGATGACCTGCGAGATCATCGACGCCGCGGAGGCCCTGCGCATCGGCCTGGTGAACAAGGTCGTCATGCCGCCCGAACTGCCGCGCGCGGCCTTCGAGCTCGCGCAGCGGCTGGCGCGCGGTCCCGCGCGCGCGCTCGCGGCGGCCAAGACCGCGCTCAACCGCGGGCTCGACTCGACGTTCCTTGCCGAGCTCGAGGCGACGCTCGAGCAGCAGACCGCCTGTTTCGCCACGCGGGACTTCGCCGAGGGCGTGGAGGCCCTGGCGGCCAAGCGCCCGCCCCGTTTCACCAGCGCGTAGCCGAAGGGCGGCGACCGGGGCCACGGCTATCGCCCTCGTCAGCGCAGGTGTGTTGGACGTTGGTGACGACGACGTTCTTGCGGAAGAGCAACGCCCCCTTGATCAGGAGCGCCGTCTGGTTGTGGAGCAGGTGCTGCCACCACTTGGCCGGCACGAATTCGGGGACGACGATCGTGACCATGTGATTGTCGCCGATCGCCAGCAGGTGGTCGAGGTATTTCAGGAACGGATGGAGCAGTGACCGGTAGGGTGAGGACAGCACGACGAGGGGCGCGCCCATGCCCCACTTGATCGATTTCTCCTCGAGGCGCCGCGTCTTGTCCGGGTCGAGCTCGACGTAGACGCCCTTGACCGACGGCGAGAGCATTCGCGCGTACTGGAGCGTGTGGAGCACGCCCTTGTGGAGGTCGCCCACCAGGACCAGCACGGTGTGCTCCATGGGCGAGTGGCCTTCGAAGCCGTCCAACGACAGCTGGGCCGCGACCTGGCCGTAGTGCCGATTGATGCTCACGAAATGGGCCATCAGGAGCCCGCCCAGGATCACCACGATCCAGGCTCCGCCCACGAACTTCGTGACGCCGACGATCAGCATCACGAGCCCCGTGGTGGCCGCCCCGAGCCCGCTGACCGCGACGCGCCACCGCCAACCTGCCGGGCGCCAGCTGATCCAGCGCCGCACCATGCCGGACTGGGACAAGGTGAACGAGGTGAAGACCCCTACGGCGTACAACGGGATCAGCGCGTGGGTACTCCCGTCGAACACCGCGATGAGTGTCGCGGAGGCCACGCCGAGAATGATGACCCCGTTTGAGAACACCAGCCGGTCGCCCCGACTCGCGAACTGCCTGGGCAGGTAGCCATCGCGGGCCATGAAAAACGCCAGCCGCGGAAAGTCCGCGAAGGCGGTGTTGGCGGCCAACACCAGGATGATCACCGAGATGGCCTGAACGAAGTAGTAGAGCAGCCCGCTCCCGAAGTTCCGCCGTGTCAGCTGCGACACTACGGTCTCCTCGTCGTGCGGGACGATGCCGTGGATCGAGGCCAGCAGCGTGATGCCTACGAACAGCGCGATCATGATCAGGCCCAACGCGACCAGCACCGTCTGCGCGTTTTTCACCTCCGGCGGCTTGAACGCCGTCACCCCATCCGAGACCGCCTCGATCCCGGTCAGGGCTACGGCGCCGGAGGCAAACGCCCGCAGGATCAGAAACACACCCAGCGTCTCTGTGGCTTCGCGGACAGGCGGCGCCGGCGGCTACACGGGGAGCCCCCAGACCACGTAGTCGCCGAAGCCGTAGAGCATCAGGAGCGCGTAGGCGCCGATAAAGAGATAGCTCCAGACCGCGAAGAAGCGGGCGGACTCGCGGATGCCCCGGAGGTTGGCGAGGCCGATCAACCCGACCAGGCTGACCCCCAACAGGACGCGGTACGGGTAGAGCGCGGGCAACGCCGACGTCAGCGCAGCGACGCCAGCCGACACGCTCACCGCGACCGTCAACGTGTAGTCGATGAGCAGGGCGGCGCACGCCGTGAGACCCAGATAGACGCCCAGGTTGTCTTTAGTAACGAGGTAGTCGCTGGCGCCCTGCGGGTACGACGCGATCGTCTATCGGTACGAGCTGATGACGACGGCGATGACGACGCCGATGACCACGCCGATGGGCACGGCGTACGTGAGGGCCGCGACCCCGGCCAGCACGAGGACCCGCAGGATCTCCTCGGTCGCGGAGGCCACGGAGGAGAGGTTGTCCGAAGCGAACACCGCGAGCCCCGTGGCCTTCCCGAGGCGCCCGTGCCGCGCCTGCGCCGTGGCCAAGGGGCTCCCGACCAGGAGCTTCTCGAGAGAGTTGAGGTTCACCGGACGTTCCCGAAGGCCATACCCTAGCCGGGTCAGTCAGGCCTTAAGGTGGAAGGGAACGTCCACCACCACGATGCCCGGCCGGAAGAGCAGCGCGCCCTTGACCAGAAGCGCCGTCTGGTTGTGGAGCGCGTGCTGCCACCAGTGGCGCGGCACGAACTCGGGGATGACGATGGTGATGACCCCGTGCGGCGCCTGGCTCTGTATGCGGTCCATGTACTCGAAGAGCGGCCCCAGCACCGAGCGGTAGGGTGACGACAACACCACCAGCGGCACCCCGCAGCCCCCTTTGGCCCAACGCTCCTCGAGCCGAAGCGTGCGGGCCGGGTCGAGCTCGACGTAGACCGCCTTGGGGTTCGAGGACAGCGACTGTGCGAAGCGGAGCGCCCGCACCACGCCCATGTGGAGATCGCCCACCAGCACGAGCACTGTGTTGGTCATCGGCGGCTCGTCGGACAGGTGTTCGAGCGAGAGCTGTCCGGCGACGTCTACATAGTGGCGGCGGATGGACACGAACATCATGACCAGGAGCGGGATCAGCAGCACGACCACCCAGGCGCCGTGCGTGAACTTGGTGGCGGTGATGACCATCACCACGAGCCCCGTCGTGGCGGCGCCCACCGCGTTGACCCACCAGCGCCACCGCCATCCCGGCTCGCGCCGGACGAGCCACCGTCGGACCATGCTCGCCTGCGAGAGCGTGAAGGAGAGGAACACTCCGACCGCGTACAGCGGGATCAGCGCGTGCGTGCTCCCGCCAAAGAGCACGAGCAGCAGCGCCGCCGTCCCTCCCAGGATGAGGATGCCGTTGGAGAACACGAGCCGGTCGCCCCGCGTGCCGAACTGGCGCGGCAGGAAACCATCCCGGGCGAGGAAGAAGGACAGCCGCGGAAAGTCGGCGAAGGCCGTGTTGGCCGCCAGCACCAGGATGAGCATGGTGGAGCCCTGCAGCGCGTAATAGAAGAGGCCCTCGCCGACGATCTGGCGCGCCAACTGGGAGACGATGGTCTCCTCCGGGAGCGGCGTCAAGCCGTAGTGACGCGTGAGGAACGTGATGCCCATGAAAAGCGAAATCAGGATGACGCCGAGCCACGCCAGCACGACGCGCGCGTTCTTCGCCTCGGGCGGCTTGAAGGCCGGTACCCCGTCCGAGACCGCCTCGACCCCGGTGAGCGCCGCGCAGCCCGAAGCGAAGGCGCGGAGGACCAGGAAGAGCGTCAGCTCGTGCGCGCCCGGGATAACCGGGCGCATCGCCTGAGCCGGCGCGTCCCAGCCGAAGGTCCAGCGGACGAGCCCGTAAACGATCAGGACGCAGAATCCGGCGATGAACAGGTAGGTCGGCAGCGCGAAGAGCTTGCCGGACTCGCGGATGCCCCTGAGGTTGGCGAGCGTCACGAGGGCGACGAACGCCACGCCGATGACGATGCGGTACGGGTAGAGCCACGGCACGGCGGACGTCAGCGCCGCGACCCCCGCCGCCACGCTGACGGCCACGGTCAGCACGTAGTCGATCAGGAGCGCCCCGCCCGAGATGAGTCCCGGCAGCGTGCCGAGGTTGTCCTTGGTGACGATGTAGGAGCCGCCGCCCAGCGGGTAGGCTAGGATAGTCTGCCGGTACGAGCTGACGACGACCGCGATCAGGACGGCGATGGCGACGCCGATGGGGATCGAGTAGTGGAGGGCGACCGTGCCGGCCAGGACGAGGATAAGCAGGATCTCCTCGGTCGCGTACGCGACGGACGAGAGCGCATCCGAGGAGAAGACCGCGAGCGCAGAGGTTTTGGAGAGCCGCTCGTGGCGGGCCTGCGCCGTGGCCAGAGGACTCCCAACCAGAAGCTTCTTGACGGAATTGAGGTTCACCGGAAGGTTCCCGAAGGCTTTACCCTAGCCGCGCCCCGCGTCAAGGTCAAGCGTCGCGGCCGAAGGGCGCCGGGGCACCGCCATCCTTGTGTGGACGGCACCGGGTTGCTAGGCTCCAGCCGGTCGGTGCCACGGACGCGCGAGCACGCCAAACCAAGGAGACGCCCATGGACATCCTGGTTCCGGACATCGCCATCACCGAGAAGGTTGTGCGGTCGGTGGGCGTATACCTCTTCCTGCTGGTCGCCTTCCGTGTGGCGGGCAAGCGCCAGCTGGGGCAGCTCACGGCCTTCGACCTGGTCGTCCTGCTGGTCATCAGCAACGTGCTCCAGAACGCGGCCATCGGCAGCGACAACTCCCTGGGCGGCGGGCTCGTCGGCGCCTCCGTCATCATCGCGCTCAACTGGCTGGTGGCGTGGCTCACCTTTCGCCACAAGCGCCTCGAGAGGATGGTTGAGAATGTCCCGACCGTCCTCGTCAAGCACGGCCAAATCCTCCATGCGAATCTCGACCGCGAGCACATGAGCATGCCCGAGCTGCGCGCCGCCCTTCGCAAGGAAGGCATCACGACGATGAGCGAGGTCCGCTACGCCATCCTCGAAGAGGATGGGCACGTGAGCGTCATCCCCCGGAGGCCCGTGCCCGCGTGACCGAGTTCGCCGGCTGGTTCGCCACACAGGCGGGCGTCCTGGACCCGGGTACGGCCGTCGCTCACTGGGGCTATGTCGCCGTCTTCGTGCTCGTGATCCTCGGCAATGCGGGTGTGCCGGTCCCCGAGGAGACCGTACTGGTGGTGGCGGGCTTCCTCGTGTGGCGCGGCCAGCTGCGCCTGGATCTCGTGCTGGCGGTCGGCTTCGTGAGCGCGGTGGTCGGCGACAACGTAGGATACTGGATCGGCCGCCGCTTCGGCCGTGGCGCACTCGAGCGCCACGCCCACTGGATCCTCGGCCACCCCGAGCGGCTCGGGGCGATGCAGGGATTCGTCGGGCGGCGGGGCGCGATGGCAATCTTCGTCGCGCGCTTCGTTCCTGGGCTGCGCTTCATGGCCGGCCCCTTGGCGGGCGCGCTCGGGCTCGGCGTGTGGCCCTTCCTCGCCGCCAACGTCCTCGGGGCAGTCGTCTATGTCCCGATCATGGTCGGCGTCGGCTGGGCGCTCGGCTACGGCTTCGGCGACTACGTGGAGCCGCTGCGCCACATCGTGGGCAACATAGAGCACGTGACGCTTGGGCTCGTGGTCGCGGCGGCCGCCGCGGTCCTGGGGTGGCGCGTCATCCAGGCCGCGCGCGGCCGCCGCCGGTGAGAGCAGCCGGGCTCAGTGGGTCTTGGCCTCGCTGAAGCCGTCCGAGCCCTTGAGCCGCTCGTCCGTGCCGGGAATGTAGCGCCGCTCCAGCTCCTGGAAATGGGCGACGCTGGCCATGACATGGTGGCTGTCGGTCGGGTGGCCGACCTTCGTCCGCTCGAGCGCCCACGGGGCCTGCTCCTCGTTCTTCGTGAGCTCGTGCATGGCGTTCCACACGGAGTGCATGGCGGCATAGGCGCCGTACAGCGTAATGTGGGGCCGCCGCGATCAGCAAAGTCAACAGCGTGCGGGACAACTCCTGCCCGCATGGGGACCCGAGCGTTCTCCTGGAGATGGAGCGGCAGCAGCGCGACCTCGATCTGTGGGCTGGTCGCCAGCACCACGGCGCGCTCGATGATGTTCTCCAGTTCCCGCAGGTTCCCCGGCCACCGGTAGCGCTTGAGGAGATCGAGCGCCTCCGGAGCGAAGCGGTCCACCTTCTTGTTGACCTTGGCCTCGGCCTTTCGCAGGAAGTGGTGGGCCAGAACGGGGATGTCCTCGGTCCGCTCCCGCAGCGGCGGCAGCGTGATCGTGAAGGCGTTGAACCGATAGAACAGGTCCTCGCGGAACTCGTCCGTCGCGAGCGCCTTCTCGCGCAGCCGGTTGGTCGCGGCGATGACGCGGACGCGCACTTTGCGCGTGACGACGTCGCCCACGGGCTTGCTCTCCCCGGTCTGAAGCACGCGCAGGAGCCGGCTCTGCATGTCAGGCGGCATATCGCCGACCTCGTCGAGGAAAATGGTGCCGCCATCGGCCTTCTCGAACAGCCCCGGCTTGTCGGCGACGGCTCCCGTGAATGCGCCCCGCTTGTGGCCGAAGAGCTCTGACTCGAGCAGCGTCGGCGCCAGGGCCGTGCAGTTCACGGTAATGAGCGGCTTGTCGCGCAGGATCGAGTAGCGGTGGATGGCGCGGGCGACCCGCTCCTTGCCCGTGCCCGACTCGCCCAGGATGAGCACGGTCGTGGGCGTGGCCGCGACGCGGACGATCAACTGCGCCACGTCTTTCATCTTCGGGTTCTGGCCGATGATGAAGTCGCCCCCCGCCTGCGCCTGCAGCTCCCCCAACATGAGCGAATACCGGTCTTCCGGCTCCTCCGACCGTTTGCGCTCCGCTAGGAGGTCCCACATGAATCGCGCGCTGTCGCCACCCATCACCTCCGTCGCCGCCGGCTTGAGCTCGAGAATGGCGCGCTGGACTTCAGGGCGTCCCGTGACGTCGATGACGAGATCGAGGCGGGGGTCCACGATCCGCCCCCGCAGGTCGGTGGCGACGGGGATGTTGAGCCGCCAGGCGAGCTCGAGGCCCGGCGCCCAGGCGTTGACGTCAGCGAGGCCCAGGATGGTCACGGCGGATCGCCCGCAAACATTTCCAGCAGGGCGCGCCCGCCGTTGCCGGCGCCGATGATGGCGACCTTGGTCATGCGCGGGCGTGCGGGGCGTTCAGAACGGCTGCGGCACCCGTTCGGGCTCCGCCCGGTTCTCGAAGGACGCGTACTCGGGGATGAAGGTCAGCTTGATCACCCCGGTCGGCCCGTTCCGCTGTTTGCCGATGATGACATCGGCCATGCGCTCGTCCTCTTCCTTCTGGAGCCCGTAGCGGTCGGGGCGGTACAGGAAAAGGATGAGGTCGGCGTCCTGCTCGAGCGCGCCCGATTCTCGCAGGTCGGAGAGCTGCGGCTCCTTGCTCTGGCGGCTCTCCACCGCCCGCGAGAGCTGCGACAGCGCCACGACGGGCACGGCGATCTCCTTGGCCAGCGCCTTCAGCGAGCGCGAGATTTCCGAGATCTCCTGCTGGCGGTTCTCGGGGTTGCGCCCGCGCATCAGCTGCAGGTAGTCGATGACGATCATGTCGAGCCCGTGCTCGGCCTTCATGCGTCGCGCCTTGGCGCGTGCCTCGAGAACCGAGAGCGCCGGCGAGTCGTCGATGAAGATGGGCGCCTCGGCCAGCCGCCCGGCGGCATTGGTCAGGCTGGTCCAGTCCCGCGTGTCGAGATAGCCGGTGCGAACCTTGTGCGAGTCCACGCGGCCCTCGGCGCAGAGCAGCCGCTGCACCAGCTGCTCCTTGGACATCTCGAGGCTCAGCACGAGCACCCGCTTGTGGTTCCGGACGCCGGCATACTTGGCGATGTTCATCGCGAAGGCCGTCTTACCCATGGACGGCCGGCCCGCGATGATGATGAAATCGCTCGACTGGAAGCCGGAGGTCATCTCGTCCAGCTTGCCGAACCCCGTCGCCAGGCCGGTAATGTGCTCCTTCTGGTCGTAGAGCTTCTCGATCTGCTCGAAGGTGCCCTTGAGGATGGATCGCACCGGGATGGCCGTGCCCTGCATGCGCCGCTCGGAGATCTGGAAGATGAGCCGCTCCGCGTCGTCCAGCACCTTTTCGACGTCGTCCCGCCCTTCGTAGCTCTTGCCGATGATCTCGGTGGCGATGCGGATCAGGTCCCGCAGGACGGCCTTTTCGCGGACGATGCCGCCGTAGGAAAGGAGGTGGGCCGCCGTCGCCGCCTCCTCCACGAGCGCGCCCAGCGTCGCGGGCCCGCCGACCTCGTCGAGCTCGCTCCGGCGGCGCAGGTCCTCGGAGACCGTCAGGAGGTCGACCGGCTCGTTCCGCTCGAAGAGCGCGAGCATGGAGTCGAAGATTTTGCGGTGGCCCTCCTTGTAGAAGTCGGAGGGCTTGAGGAGCTCGACGGCTTTCGGCAGGCTCTCCCGGTCCAGCAGCATCCCGCCCAGCACCGCCCGCTCCGCCTCCAGGCTGTGCGGCGGGATCTTGGAGGTGAGCAGATCGGCGAGGGTTGCCACGGCTACTCGCGGGTGACGGAGACCTTGAGCTGCCCGGTCACGTCGGCGTGGAGCCGGACGGGCACGGTGAAGTCACCCACGCTCTTGATGGGCTCGTCCAGCGCGATCCGCCGCCGCTCGACCTCGACCCCGTGCTGGGAGAGGAACGCGGCGATATCCGCCTTGCCGATGGAGCCGAAGAGGCGCCCTTCGTCGGAGGCCTGGCGGGCCTGGGTGAAGTGCAGCGCCTCGATGGCCCGAGCCTGCCCCTGCGCTTGGGCCGTGAGCTTTGCCGCCGCCGCGTCCTGGCTCGCCTTGATCTGCTCGAGATTCTTCAGGTTGGCCGTCGTCGCGTGGAGCGCCAGCTTGTGCGGCAGGAGGTAGTTGCGCGCGTAACCGTCGGAGACGTCCCGGACCTCGCCGCGGCGCCCGAGCGCGGGCACGTCGTCCATCAGGATGAT